>NZ_JBJGZA010000008.1:0-142346 GCF_054050255.1 Geodermatophilus sp. SYSU D00700
TCGCAGGCCACGGTGCGCCGCATGCGGGCGGGTGTGTGGCGGCAACTGCCGGGGATGGCCGCGGGCCACACCCGCGCAAGGGCACGTCAGGCCTCCCCCAGCGGGCGGTGGTATTTTTCTGCCATGCGGACGACCATCGACGGCGCCGGGCGCCTCGTCGTCCCCAAGGCCCTGCGGGATGCCCTGGGACTGCGGGCGGGGGACGAGGTCTCCGTCCAGGTCCGCGACGGGCGGCTGGAGATCGAGCCGGCGCCGGTGGCCATGCGCCTGGAGGAGTCCGCGGGGGGCATCCGGGCCGTGACGGAGGTGGACCTCCCTCCGCTCACCGCCGAGCAGGTGCGCGAGGCGCTCGAGAACACCCGGCGGTGATCGCGGCCGACACGAGCGTGCTGGTCGCCGCCTTCGCGTCCTGGCACGAGGCGCACGCCGCGGCCCAGGAGGCACTGCGGGGCGCGCGGGTGGTGGCGCACAGCGTGGTGGAGACGTACTCGGTGCTCACCCGGCTCCCGCCGCCGCACCGGGTGGTGCCGGGGCTGGCGGCGGAGTTCCTCCGGCAGGTCGCGACCGCCCCACCCCTGACGCTCCCGGCCGAGGAGGTCGCGCGGCTCCCGCACCTGCTGGCGGGCCGGGGGATCTCCGGCGGCGCGGCGTACGACGCCCTGATCGCGGTGACCGCCCAGCAGCACGGAGCCGAGCTCGTCTCCCTCGACGCCCGGGCGGCGGCGACCTACCGGGCCGTCGGTGCCGCCCATCGGCTGCTCGCCTGAGGGCGCCCGTCAGGGGCCGACGTCGTCCGGGGGTGCGGGCCAGGGCGGGACGCCGGCCACCGGCCCCTCCCCCAGCGGGGCGGTGAACTCCGGGGGCCGCTTGGCGAGGAAGGCGGCCACCCCCTCCTCGACGTCCGGGCCGGCGGTCAGCTCGGCCAGCGCCCGGGACTCGGCGCGGTGCGCGTCCCACGGCGAGGGCGCGCCGAGCATCGACCACAGCATCCGGCGGGCGGCGGCGACGGCGACCCCGGAGGTGTTGTCGGCGATCTCGCGGGCGAGCCCCAGCGCGGTCGGCAGCAGGTCGGCGTCGGGCACCACCCGCGACACCAGCCGGCCGCGCAGCGCCTCCGCGGCGTCGAACACCCGGCCGGTGGCCACCCACTCCACCGCCTGGCTGATGCCGACCAGCCGGGGCAGGAACCACGACGAGGCCGCCTCCGGGGTGATGCCGCGGCGGACGAAGACGAACCCGAACCGCGCGGACTCCGCGGCGATCCGGACGTCCATCGGCAGGGTCAGGGTCGCCCCGATGCCCACCGCCGGGCCGTTGACGGCGGCGATCACCGGCTTGCGCAGCGCGGCGAAGGGCAGCGCGGCGATGCCGCCCCAGTCCCGCGGGACGCCGTCGACGCTGCCGCGGCCGGGCTCGGCGGCACCGCCGATCCCGCCGCGGGCGCGGTCCCCGAGCCCGCCGGGACCCGCGGCGAGGTCGGCCCCGGCGCAGAACGCCCGCCCGGCCCCGGTCACGACGACGACCCGCACCGCGTCGTCGGCGTCGGCGTCGGCCGCGGCCCGCGCGAGCTCGGCGGCCATCACCGGGGTGAAGGCGTTGAGCCGGTCCGGCCGGTCGAGGGTGATCGTGGCGACGCGGTCGGCGACCTCGTAGCGCAGCTGCGTCGGTTCCGTGGTGGGCTCCCGGGTCGAGGTGGGCACGGTGCGCCGTGCACGTCCGCGGGAGTGCACGACAGGGAGTCAGCCGAGGGCGCCGGCCACGGCCAGGCGGGTGACGGTGTCGAGGTGCTCGGCGGCGTCGCCGAGCAGCAGCCGGTCGGTCTTGGCGCGGCGCCAGTACAGGTGCGCGTCGTGCTCCCAGGTGAAGCCGATGCCGCCGTGCACCTGCACCACCGTCTCGGCCGCCCGCTCGAACACCTCGGCGGCGTAGGCCTTCGCGGCGGAGGCGGCCAGGGGCAGCTCGTCGGGCGCGGAGTCGGCCGCCCACGCCGCCCACCACACCAGCGAGCGCAGCTGGTCCACGCCCACCCAGGCGTCGACCAGCATGTGCTTGACCGCCTGGTAGGAGCCGATGAGCCGGCCGAACGCCTCGCGCTGCTGCGCGTACTGCACGCCCATGAGCACCGCGCGGTCGGCGGCGCCGAGGTCCTCGGCGGCCAGCACGACCGCCGCCACCTGCCGCGCCCGCGCCCACAGCGCACCGGCGTCCTCGGCGAGCACCCGGCGGGAGGTCAGCCGCACCCGGGCCAGCCCGCGGGTGGCGTCCAGCGGCCGGCCGGGCACGACCTCGCCCTCGCCCGCGACCAGCGTCCCGCCGTCGAGGCCGAGGAACAGCGTGGCGTCGGCGGCGTCGATCGACGGCGCCGAGCCGGTGACCGGGCCGTCGAGCACCGCGATCGCCGCCGACCCGTCGGCGAGCTGCGCGGCGAGGTCGGGCACTCCCTCCAGCAGCACCGCGGCGCGCGCCGCGGTGACCAGCGACGGCCCGGCCAGCACCGCGCCGGCCTGCTCGGCGACGACGGCGAGGTCGAGCACGCTGCCACCCGCGCCGCCGGCCGACTCGGGCACGGTGACCCCGAGGAAGCCGATGTCGGCCAGCGCCTTGCGGCCCGGGGCCGGCACGCCGTCGCCGTCGAGCGCGGCCCGCGCGGCCGACAGGGGCACCGAGCCGGTGAAGAACTCGCGCGCGCCGGCCGCGGCCGCCCGCTGGTCGTCGGAGAGGTCGAAGTTCACCGTCGTCCTCCGGAGGAGAAGGGGGCGGTCTTGTCGGTGCGCGGTTCCGGCGGCAGGCCCAGCACCCGCTCGCCGAGGATGTTGCGCAGCACCTGGTCGGTGCCGCCGGCGATGGCGATGCCAGGCACGTAGGCCTGCGCCCGCTGCCAGGTCTCGTCGCCGCCGGCGGTGGCGCCGAGGACGGCGTCGTCACCGAGCAGCCGCACGCCGGCGTCGGCGACCAGCCGGGCCGCGGCGGTGCCGCCGAGCTTGCCGGCGCTGGCCTCGGGGCCGGGCACGCCGCCCTGGGACAGCGTGGTGAACCGGCGGTAGCCGGTGTAGCGGGTGGCCAGCGAGGCGACCAGCGCCCGGCCGACCGCCTGCCGGGCCAGCGCCTGCCGCTCCGGGTCGAGGGCGGGCAGCCGCTCGCGGGCGTGCGCGGCCAGCGCCTCGGCGGACTGGCCGATGTCGCTGCCGGCGCCGCCGATGGCCACCCGCTCGTTCATCAGCGTGGTGAGCGCGACCCGCCAGCCCTCGCCGGGCTCGCCGAGCCGCTCGGCGTCGGGGATGCGGACGTCGTCGAAGAACACCTCGTTGAAGTCCGCGCCGCCGCTCATCTGGCGCAGCGGCCGCACCGTGACGCCGGGGGCGTGCATGTCGACGACGAACATCGTCAGCCCGGCGTGCTTGGGCTTCTCCGGGTCGGTGCGGGTGAGCAGGATGCCGAAGTCGCTGACGTGCGCGAGCGTCGTCCACACCTTCTGGCCGTTGACCACCCAGTCCTCGCCGTCGCGGACCGCCGACGTGCGCAGCGCGGCGAGGTCCGAGCCCGACGCCGGCTCGCTGAACAGCTGGCACCAGACGTCGTCGGCGCGCAGCAGCCGGGCCAGGTAGCGGGACCGCTGGTCGTCGCTGCCGTGGGCGATGACGGTGGGCCCGCACATGCCGATGCCGATGTGGTTGATCAGCGTGGGCACCCGGGCGCGGGCCAGCTCCTGCGCCACGATCGCCTGCTGCACCAGCGTGCCGCCCTGCCCGCCGTACTCGCGCGGCCAGGTGACCCCCACCAGCCCCTCCTCGGCCAGCACCCGCTGGGTCGCGCGCAGCTCCGCCTCGCGCGAGCGGGCGTCGACCGGCTCGCCGGGCGCCACGTGCAGCAGGTCGGCCGCGCGGTCGGTGAGCACCGACCGGACCCGGACCCGGTAGGTGGCCTCCTCGGGTGTGTCGTCGAAGTCCACGCGGGCGCCTCCTGCTCGTCGGGCCGGTCGCGCCGCAGCGTGACACCGGTCACCCGCGACGGTCAACGGTGACTGTTCGACGCCGGGCGTGGCGCCTACCCTGCCCCGGTGACCGCCGACCCCGTCCCGGTCGACGGCCCGCCGCGGACCCGCTCCGCGCGGACGGCCGACAGCCGGGCGCTCATCCTCGACGCCGCCGTCGCCTGCCTGGTCCAGGACGGGTACGCCGGCGCCTCCACCCTCGCCGTCCAGGCGCGGGCCGGGGTGTCGCGCGGCCGGCTGCTGCACCACTTCCCGTCCCGCGCCGAGCTGCTGGTCGCCGCGGCCGGGCACGTGTCGACCACCCTGCTGGCCGAGGTCGAGGAGCGGGCGGCCGCGGTCATGGCCGACCAGCCGGCCGGCCCGGAGCGGGTGGGCCGCGCCATCGACCTGATGTGGGCGACCTTCCACGAGCCGCCGTTCTGGGCGGCCATGGAGCTGTGGACGGCGGCCCGCACCGACCCCGGGCTGCGGACGGCGCTGCGGGCCGAGGAGCGGCGGCTGCGCGCGGCGATCCGCCGGGTGGCCGACGGGATCTGGGGCCCGGAGATCGCGGCCGCGCCTCTCTACGCCGAGCTGTGCGAGCTGCTGTTCACCAGCATGCGCGGCGTGGCCTGCGTGTACGCCTTCGCCGACCGGCCGCCCGCGACCGATCCGCACCTGGCGCTGTGGAAGGGGCTCGCCGCCCGGATGCTCTTCGCCCGTCCGGAGGGCTGAGGCCCGCCCGTTGACCGCCGGCTCCGGTCCCCAGCAGCATGACGCGGGTCACACCCGGCCCGAGGAGGACCCGTGAGCGCCCCGATCCCCGTTCTGCAGGGCCGCGGCATGACCGCCGCCGACCAGCTCGCCCGCTGGGCCCGCCGGACCCCGGACGCGTGGGCGCTGCGCTTCGGCGGCGGCGGGCGCACCTACGCGGAGGTCGACGAGCGGGTCACCCGGCTCGCCCGCGCGCTGGCCGACCGCGGGGTCGGCCCGGGCGACCGCGTCGCGGTGCTGGGCCTGAACTCGATGGAGGTCTGGGAGTCCTACCTCGCCGGCGTGCGGCTGGGCGCGGTCGTCGTCCCGGTCAACTTCCGGCTGGTGGCCGACGAGGTCGCCTACGTGCTCACCGACTCCGGCGCCACCGCCCTCGTCGTCGACGCCGCGCTGACCGAGGTGGCCACCAAGGCCCGCGAGCAGGCGCCGGACGTGCACACCGTGCTCACCATCGGCGGGGACCTCGAGGACGCCCTGGCCGCCGCTGCGGCCGAGCCGCTCGACACCGAGGTCGACGAGTCCGCGCCCGCGTTCATCATGTACACCTCGGGCACCACCGGCCGGCCCAAGGGCGCCGTGCTCACCCACCGCAACCTGCTCATGCACGTCTTCAGCCAGGTCACCCACCTCGGCTGGGACCCCGACGACCGGGTCGCCGTGCCGGGCGCGCCGCTGTTCCACATCGCCGGGCTGGCCGGGGGCCTGCCGCCGCTGCTGCTCGGCGGCACCCACGTGGTCCTGCGCTCGGGCGGCTTCGACCCGGTGGCCACCCTCGACCTCGTCGAGCGGGAGCGGGTCAGCAGCATCTTCCTGGTGCCGGCGATGTGGGCGGCCGTCGTCGCCGTCCCGGGCATCGCCGACCGCGACCTGTCGTCGCTGCGGCGCATCTCCTGGGGCGCGGCCCCGGCGTCGACCGGCCTGCTGCGGACGATGATCGACACGTTCCCGCAGGCCGAGGTCGTCACCGCCTTCGGGCAGACCGAGTGCAGCCCGGTCACCTGCTTCCTGCGCGGTGAGGACTCGGTGCGCAAGATCGGCTCGGTCGGCACGCCGATGCTCAACGTCGAGGTCCGCGTGGTCGACGACCGGATGCAGGACGTGCCGCAGGGCGAGGTGGGCGAGATCGTCTACCGCAGCCCGATGGTGATGAGGGAGTACTGGGGCAAGCCCGAGGCGACGGCGGAGGCGTTCGCCGGCGGGTGGTTCCACTCCGGCGACCTGGTCCGGCAGGACGAGGAGGGCTACATCTACGTCGTCGACCGCAAGAAGGACATGATCATCACCGGCGGCGAGAACGTGTACTGCGCCGAGGTGGAGGACGTGCTCGCCGCCCACCCCGGCGTGGCCGAGGTGGCGCTCATCGGCGTCCCGGACGCCCGCTACGGCGAGGCGCCGCTCGCCGTCGTCGCCTCGCGGGACCCCGACGCCCCGCCCACCCCCGAGGAGCTCACCGCGTGGTGCCGGGAGCGGCTGGCCCGCTACAAGCACCCGCGCGAGTACGCCTTCGTGCCGGCGCTGC
Organism: Geodermatophilus sp. SYSU D00700; assembly: GCF_054050255.1. Taxonomy (NCBI): domain Bacteria; kingdom Bacillati; phylum Actinomycetota; class Actinomycetes; order Geodermatophilales; family Geodermatophilaceae; genus Geodermatophilus; species Geodermatophilus sp. SYSU D00700. The sequence continues at coordinate 6,264 of NZ_JBJGZA010000008.1, forward strand.
CGCGCAACCCCAGCGGCAAGGTGCTCAAGACGTCCCTGCGCACCGAGCACCGGGCGGGCTCCCTGGTCAGCGACCCTGCCGTGTGAGCACTTCCGCGGAAGTGCACGGACCGTGCAGCCCTCGACAGCCGGCTGTGACGTGAGCCACGCTGTGCCGGCTCGCACCCCGACAGGGAGGACCCCGGATGACCGCCACGCAGCCCGTCTCGACCCCCACCGCGGCCAGCTGGCCGCCCGGGCTGCCCCGCTCGCTGGAGTACCCGCAGGTCCCGGTCGGGTCGATCCTGCGCGCGGCGGTGCGCCGCTGGGGCACCCGGACGGCGTTCGTCGACCACGACGTCGAGCTCTCCTACGAGGAGCTCGGCGCGCGGGCCGCCGCGGTCGCCAACTGGCTGGCCGACCACGGCGTGCGCCGCGGCGACGTGGTGGCGGTGCACATCCCGAACTGCCGCCAGTACCCCGCCGTCTACTACGGCGTGGTGATGGCCGGCGCGGTGTTCTCCCCCACCAACCCGCTGCTGCCCGCGGCCGAGCTCGCCGCCCAGCTCACCGACTCCGGCGCGACGGTGCTGGTCACCTGGGACCAGGTGCTGCCCTTCGTGCGCTCGGCGCTGGTGGCCACGCCGGTGCGGACCGTCGTCGTCACCGGTGAGGCGCACACCCTCGACCTCGGCGCGCGCCTGCCGGGCCTGGAGGGCGGCGACGTCGACCTCGCCGACCTGCTGGCCGCCGACCCCACCGACCGCCGGCTCGACGCCGGCCTCGACCCCGCCGCCGACCTCGCGCACCTGGCCTACACCGGCGGCACCACCGGCGTGAGCAAGGGCGTGGAGCTGCCGCACCGCAACGTCGTCACCAACGTGCTGCAGTCGGCGTGCTGGACCTCCGGGTCGCTGCCCGAGCTCGACGAGGCCGGCGACGTCACCCTCCGGCAGGTGCTCGGCGAGGACGAGTACCCGATCCGGCTCGGCGAGGCCCGGCTGGTCAACCTCACCCCGTGGTTCCACGCCATGGGCGCCATCGGCTACCTCAACGGCATGGTCATGGCCGGGACCACGACGGTCATCCACATGCGGTTCGACCCGGTCAGGTACGTCGAGGACGCCGTGCGGTACCGGGTGACCAGCATCGGCGGCGCCCCGCCGGTGTTCGTGGCGCTGCTGCAGGTGCCCGGCATCGAGGACGCCGACCTCTCGTCCGTCCGCGGGGTCTCCAGCGGCGCGGCGCCGCTGCCGGTGCCGCTGATCGAGCGGCTGCAGGCGCTGCTGCCCAACGCGGTCATCGGCGAGGGCTACGGGCTGACCGAGGTCACCATGATGGCCACCGGCAACCCGTCGTTCCGCTCGGGCACCCGCAAGGCCGGCACGGTCGGGGTGCCGATCTTCGACACCGAGATCAGCATCCGCCCGCTCGGCGGCGGCGACCCGCTGCCGGTGGGTGAGCGCGGCGAGGTGTGCATCCGCGGCCCGCAGGTCATGCGCGGCTACGCCCACCGGCCCGAGGCGACCGCGGAGTCCATCGACGCCGACGGCTGGTTCCACAGCGGCGACGTCGGCGTCATCGACGAGGACGGCTACCTGTCGATCGTCGACCGCACCAAGGACATGCTGCTCTACAAGGGCTACAACGTGTTCCCGCGCGAGCTCGAGGAGGTCCTCTTCGGCGTCCCCGGGGTGGCCGGCGCCGCCGTCGTCGGCCGGCCCGACGAGGCCGCGGGCGAGCTGCCGGTGGCCTACGTCGTCCGCCGCGACGACGACGCCGGGCGGGCGCTGACCGCCGAGTCGGTGATGGCCGCGGTCAACGACCGGGTCACGCACTACAAGCGGCTGCGCGACGTCGTCTTCATCGACGCCATCCCGGTGTCGGCGGCGGGCAAGGTGCTCAAGCGCGAGCTGGCCGCGCGGGAGCGGGAGGCGGCCGGGCAGGGCTGACCCGTTCGGGCGGCGGCCGCGGCGTCCTGCACGCCCGGCCGCCGTCCGCTCGCTATCGTCCGCCACGTGATGGGCGGACACGGCGCGGGTGAGGACCCGCACACCGGGGTGCAGATCGCCCACGAGGAGCCCTCGCCGATCCGTCAGGTGACCCGGCGTCTGCTCATCGCGACGGTCATCCTGGTGATCACCATCCTGCTGGTGTGGCTCGACCGGGACGGCTACCGGGACAACGCCGACGGCGACGTCACGCTGCTCGACGCCGCCTACTACTCCACGGTCTCGCTCTCGACCACGGGCTACGGCGACATCGTGCCCGTGACCGACGGCGCCCGTCTGTTCAACTTCGCCGTCATCACGCCGCTGCGGGTCATGTTCCTGATCGTGCTCATCGGGACGACCCTCGAGGCGCTCACCGCGCGCTCGCGCGAGGAGTTCCGCATCCGACGCTGGAGGTCCCGCGTGCGCCAGCACGTCATCGTGTGCGGCTACGGCACCAAGGGGCGCAGCGCCATCCGCTCCCTGCAGGCCACGGGCACGCCGCTCGAGAACATCGTCGTCGTCGATCCCGAGACGCGGGCGATCGACGAGGCCAACTCCACCGGGCTGACCGGGATCGTCGGGGACGCCGGCCGCACGGACGTGCTGCGCCGGGCGCACGTCGAGCGGGCGCGGGCGGTCATCGTGGCGGCCAACCGCGACGACGCAGCGGTGCTCATCACGCTGACCGTGCGCCAGCTCAACCACAGCGTCCCGATCACGACCAGCGTCCGCGAGGAGGAGAACGCCCAGCTCCTGCGGCAGTCCGGTGCCGACACGGTCATCACCACCTCGGCCACGGCGGGGCGGCTGCTCGGCCTGTCCACCGACAGCCCCCGGGTGGTCTCGGTGGTGGAGGACCTCGTCACCGGCGGCCAGGGGCTGGACCTCTCGCAGCGCGAGGTCACCGCCGGGGAGGTGGGTCTCGGCCCGCGGGACCTGCGCGACATCGTGCTGTCGGTGACCCGCGGCGGGCGCACGCTGCGCTTCGACGACCCCCTGATCGGCACGCTGCAGAGCGAGGACGTGCTGGTCGTGGTCCGCTCGCACGGGCCCAACGGCCACTACGCGCGCACCTGACGGGTGCGTCCCGGCGACCGCGCCGGGACACGGACCCGCCCCGGAGTTGACCGTAGCCGTTCAACCACTCAGAGTGACGGGACATCTCGACGCGCTTGCGTCCCGTCCCCTGGAGGACCTCCATGCCCCGTGCCTCGACGACGAGGCGACGGGTGGCGACCGCGGTCGCGGCCACCGCCACGCTCCTGCTCGCCGGACCCACCGCGACGGCCACGGCCGACGACGTCCTCCAGCCCGGCACCCCGCTGTCCACCAACCCGGAGAGCACCACCCTCGAGGCCGCCCAGGACCTCGCGGGCCAGGCGCGCGCCGACTCCCAACTGCTCGGCGGGTACGCCTCGGCCACCTGGTTCACCCGGGGCACACCCGACGAGGTCCGCGCCGAGGTCGCGGAGGTCGTCGCGGAGGTCGTCGCCGCGGCCGACGCGGACGACGCCGCGCCGGTGCTCGTCGCCTACAACGTCCCGTTCCGCGACTGCGCCCAGTACTCCGCAGGCGGTGCCACGAGCGTCGCCGAGTACGAGGCCTGGATCGACGCCTTCGCCGCCGGCATCGGGGACCGCGAGGCGGTGGTCGTCCTCGAGCCGGACGGCCTCGGCATCATCCCCTGGTACACCACCCTCGACGGTCAGCAGGAGTGGTGCCGGCCCGCCGAGGCCGACCCGGCCACGGCCGCCGCCGACCGGTTCACCATGCTGGAGCACGCCGTCGACGTGCTCGGCGCGCTGCCGGCCACCGACGTCTACCTCGACGGGACGCACAGCGGCTGGCTGGGCGTCGGCGAGATCACCGACCGGCTGATCCGGGCGGGGGTGGCCGACGCCGACGGCTTCTTCCTCAACGCCTCGAACTACGTCGCCACCGAGCGGCTCGAGAAATACGGCACCTGGGTGTCGGACTGCATCCACCTCGACCTCAACAGCTGGTGGGACCGCTCCTGGTGCGGCAGCCAGTACTCCCCCGCCGACCCCGCGGACCTCGCGACGTGGACCCGGACCGACGCCGCCTACGACGAGGCGTTCGCCCGGACCGGCCTGGCGCGCGACCCGGCGGGCCAGGCGCACTTCGTCATCGACACCAGCCGCAACGGGCAGGGCACCTGGACGCCGCCGGCCGGCTTCCCGAGCCCGCTGGACTGGTGCAACCCGCCCGGCCGCGGGCTCGGCCACCTGCCCACGACCGAGACGGGGCACGCGCTCCTCGACGCCTACCTGTGGATCAAGGTGCCCGGTGAATCGGACGGCTCCTGCCACCGCGGGTCGGCGGTGCCCCACCCGGACGACCGGACGCCCGACCCCGCTGCCGGGCAGTGGTTCCCCGAGCAGGCCCGGGAGCTCATCGCGCTGGCGGACCCGCCGGTGCCGGCGCCCACCTGCCACGTCTCCTTCCGGGTGACCGGCTCCTCGCCGCAGGGGGCCACGACCCAGGTCCGGGTCCGCAACACCGGCGCCACCGCCGTCGACGGCTGGCGGCTGGAGTGGGCCTTCCACGAGGACGAGACCGTGTCGGACCTGCGAGGCGGCACGGCGCAGCAGGACGGGGCGTCCGTGACGGTGGAGTCCCTCCACCGGAACCGCACAATCCGGCCCGGTCAGCAGGTCCCGCTGTCCTTCACGACGGCGGGCGACGGGGCGCCGGTCACCGAGCCGTGGCTGTTCACGCTCGACGGCCGGACCTGCACCTCGGACTGACCCCCGGACGCCGGCGGGCGGGATCCCGAGGGACCCGCCCGCCGGCCCGGGCGTCGAGGGATGCCGGTCAGACCGGCAGGGCGGCGACCTCCTCGGCCAGCCGGGCGTCGGCCAGCACCAGGTCGGTGGCGGTGGTGTGCCAGCCGGCGACCAGCAGCAGGGGCCAGGGGCGCTCGTCGTCGGCCGAGGCGGTGGCCGCGACGAGGCCGGCCTGCGCCACGGTTCGGCACGCGATGGGGTTCATGCTCCGGTGATCGGCACCGACGGCGCGGAGTGCAGCCGGGCGGGCCGGCTCCCTCCTCCGGGGGAGTGCGACGAGATCCGCGGCGTGCACCGGTCTGCCCCGGGTAGGCCGAGGAGAGGAGGACCGATGACCACCTCCGGAGTGGGGCACCGCCCGGGCCACGCTGCCGAGCAGGAGCTCCCGGCCGGCCGACCGGCCCCGGGAGCCGACGGCGATGACGGCGGCGCCCCGGTCGGCCGCGTACTCGGCGAGGGTGGCCGCGACGGCGCGGGCGCTTCCGACCGGCCCAGGTCGGCAGCCGGACCGTGCCGGCCGGGACCGGCTCCCCGTGGCCGTCCACGGTGACCCGCACGAGCTCCCAGCCGGGGAGGAGGGCTGCGGACGCGGCGGCGGTGCGCTAGGCCCCGGGCGAGCCGTCGGAGGCCACGAGCACCGGACCGGAGGCCGCCGACGCACGCTCGCCGGTGGTCAGCGGGCAGCAACGGCACCCGCAGCGGCCGTTCCCTGCGGGAGCGGCTGTCACGAGCCCGTCCTCGTCGGCGCGGGGTCCGCCGCCGGGTCGGCGCCGGCGCCGGCGCCTCGTCGTGGTGGCGGCTCAGCGAGCAGGACCGGGACCGGCGCGCATCGTGTCAGGCACTGGGTGACGCCGTGAGGAGGCAGCCAGCCCGCGCGTTCGGCCAGCAGGTCGTGCCACGCCCGCAGCCGCGAGCCGCCTCCGAGCGATGGCCGTGCACACCGGCGACGTCGTGCTCCTCGCCGTCCTCCCACCTGCGACGGGGAGCGGGACGAGCCGCGAGGCGGAGGGCCCCTGGCACGGACGGCGTCCGCACCGGGGCCCCCACGACGGCGACGGGGCGGCTCAGCCCAGTGAGCAGGAGTCCCGCAGTGCCGGGTCGGTCGCGCCCACCCCGGCCGGACGCGGGACCGTCGTGCCGGCCGGCGGCTGGACCCCCTCCTCCACCCAGCCCGTGAGCGCGTCGAAGGCCGTGCGGAAGCAGGGCAGCATCGGCCGCAGGTGCTGCGGGTCGAGAGTCACCAGGCTGTCGACGTGGTTGCCGCCCTCGATGCGGTAGTACCGGTGCAGCCGGTCCCGGCTCCGGTCCGCGACCATCCCGGCGTAGACGTCGCTGTCGGTGGCGATCGGCAGCAGGGTGTCGAGCGTCCCGTGCAGGGTGAGCAGCGGCTTCTTGATCTTCCCTGTCAGGCTGATCCGGGCGAGCGCGTCGTGCACCGCCCCGGACCGGGGGTCGGCGAACCAGGCGTCGTAGGTGGCGTCGCTCGGGCACGGAGCCAGGATGGCGGGCAGGCTCGTGCCGGCCGTCGGCCCGGGGCAGGCGGGGTCGTAGGAGGGGTCGAACTCGGTCCGGTAGGTCTTCTGCGTCAGGCCCCAGTAGACCTGCTCGTGGTAGTCCCACAGCGGCTCGGAGCCGCGCGCGAAACCGGCGGCGTACATCTCCTCGGCGGTCGCCTGACCCAGGGTGTAGCGCACCGCGGTCGGCAGGTAGGTGAAGAGGTTGGGCCCGTCGGGGGTGAAGAGGGTGCCCTCCCAGTCGACGCCGCCGTCGTAGAGGTGCGCCCGGTTCTCCAGCTGCCACCGCACGAGGTAGCCGCCGTTGCTGATGCCGGCCATGTAGGTCCGTTCCGGCGCCCTGCCGAGGTGCTGGCGGAGGGCGGTCTTGGCCGCGACCGCGAGCTCGGTCACCCGCTCGTGCCACTCCATGACGGCGTCCCCGGGCGCGACGCCGTCCCGGTAGAAGTCGACGCCGTTGTTGCCCTTGTCCGTCGAGGCGTAGGCGAAGCCCTGGGCCAGCACGAAGTCCGAGACGAGGAAGTCGGAGGCGTACTGCTTGCGGGTGCCGGGTGCGCCGGTCACCACGAGGCCGCCGTTCCAGTCGTCCGGGATGCGGAGGACGAACTGGCTGTCGTGGTTCCAGCCGTGGAGGGTGTTGGAGGTGGACGTGTCGGGGAAGTAGCCGTCGATCTGCAACCCCGGCACACCGGTCGGGTTCGGCGTGCCGGGCACGTGCAGGCCCGTCCAGTCCGCGGCGTCGGTGTACTGGCCGGGGGGCGCCTGCTGCAGGCCGGACGTGGTCAGGTCGGGCAGGCAGGCGGTCACGCTGTGCTCGGCGCCGGGGACCTCGACCGTGTCACCGGCCGCGCACGGCCGAGGGCCTGCGCCCGGACCTCCCGGTGCGGCTGCGGCCGGTGCTGCCTGCAGCGCGAGCGCCGCCGCGACGCCGAGTGTGATGGAGGTGGTGCGCCTGCGCTGTGACACTGGGACTCCCTCGTCCGGCCGTCGGCCGTCCGCGTCCTCGACGACGAGCCGTCGAGGACGCGGACGACACGGTGGGTCGGATCACATGCTGGGGTGGCCGGCTGCGATGCACCACGTGCCCATCCCACAAGCGGCGACGCCGGGGATGTGCGCCGCGCACACAGCCGTCCGAGGGGTCCGCCGACCGCAGGTGCGTCACCCGGCGGCCGGGGTCCGGCAGGGCGGTGCGGGCTCCGGACGGACGCTCGGCCACCGGTCGTCGCTGGGGCGGGCTCCGGCGGGGAGCCGCCCGCCGCGGGTCAGACCGGGGTGTCGAGCAGCTCGGAGAGGTTGCGGTCGACCTCGTCGAGGTAGGTCTTCTCGAAGCCGAACAGCCCGAAGTGGCCGGCGATGCTGGGCAGCACCCGCAGTTCGCTGCCGGCGATGAGTGCCTGCTCGGCGGCGCAGTCGCGGACGGGGAAGAACATGTCCTCGTCGATCGGCATGACGAAGGTCCTCGCGGTGATCCGGCCCAGCGCCGCGGCGAGGTCCCCGTCGGTGTGGCGGGTGACGTCGCCGCGCTGCCACTTCCAGGCCATGCTCAGCAGCGCGTTGGGGTCCATGGCCTGGAAGGTCGCCCGGACGAAGCGGTCCTGGAACTCCTCGAACGTCGACCAGGTGACGTCGGGCAGCTCGATCTGCCGCCAGTACTCGGTCTTCCAGAACTCGGTCGACAGGCCCAGCACCGCCCAGATGTCGGCGTGCCGGCGCAGCCCGTCGGCGACCTCGGTGTGCGAGCGGTACTCCCCGCCGTTCCACCCGGGGTCGGAGGTGATGGCGTCCATCAGGGTCTGGGTGAACAGGAAGTCGTGCGGGGTGTTCTGCGCGGTGCCGGCGATGGGCGCGGCCCGCAGCACCTGCTCGGGGAACCGCACCGCCCACTCGTAGGTCTGCTGCGCGCCCATCGAGCCGCCGACGACCAGCGCCCACCGCTCGATGCCGAACAGCTCCGCGGCCAGCTGCTGCTGCGCGCGGACGTCGTCGCCGATGCGGACGTGCGGGAAGCCCGACATCGCGATGTCGCCGTCGGCGTTGTGCGGTGAGGTGCACAGCCCGTTGCCGATCTGGTTGACCACCACGATGAACCAGCGGCTGGGGTCCAGCGCGCGGCCGGGACCGATGTAGACCATCTCCCAGGTGGCGTGGGTGCCGCTGAACCAGGTGGGGATGAGGACCGCGTTGTCCTTGGCCGCGTTGAGCTCGCCGTAGGTGGCGTAGGCCATCTGCAGGTCGGGGATGTGCCCGCCCTCCTCCAGGTCGAAGCCGCCCAGGGAGTGCATGCGGTAGGCGCCCTGCACCTCGGGTGTGTAGAAGGGGTTCTCGATCACGGGCGCTCCTCGGGTCGGACGGTGACAGCCGCCACTCTGGCGGAGCGAGACGCTCCGGACCAGCATCCGTGGCCGGACCGACGGTTCCACGGTCAGGCCCGGCGTGCCGCGACCTGCTCGCCGGTGGTCCCGGCGGGTCCCCGCAGGAGTCCGCCCGGCACGCGGTGGTGGGCGGTCAGCACCTCGTCGGCCCTCGCCGGAACGTCTCCTCCTCCACCGCCGTCGGGGTGCGCGGGTGGTGTCGTAGCACGGCAGTGGCGCCGTCGAGGGCCCTGCGCCGGTCCGCGTGGATCCGGGACGTCGGCCAGCAGTGGGGCCGGGGTCAGGTCGTGGAGGGACCACCGGCGCCGGCTGACCCCGGGCACCGTGCGGACGCGACGGGAGGTCAGCGGTCCCGGCGCACGACGTCGGCGCGGTCCTCGACGGCGCCGTGACGCACCAGGCTGGCGATGGCGAGTGCGAGGCCGCCCCAGATGACGACCATCGCCACCACCATCATGACGATCGCGGCCGCGCTCACCGGATGCCTCCCTCGTCGTGCCCGGTCACCGGGCGGTCGCGGCGGGCCGGATCAGCCGCGGACGTCGCGTGCAGCGGCGCCGCCGGATCAGAGCCGGGTGGCGGCCCGTCGAGGTGGGTCCCGGCGCGCCACGGCAGCCGGGCGAGGAGGAAGCCGACCAGCGGCAGCGCCAGGACCAGCAGCCAGCCGAAGACCAGCAGGAGCCAGGTGGGGTAGTCCTCGTAGGGCGCGGCGAGGTCGTCGCGCAGCGCGAGGACGAGCACGACCCCCAAGCCCACCGGGGCGACGAGGCTCGTCAGCACGCGCCAGCCCGTGCCGACCCGGGGACGGCCGTGGACGTTGAGGTGGTCGCCGAGGCTGCCCAGGGCCCGCAGCACCCAGGCGACGATCAGCATGCTGATCAGCGCCACGACCAGGATGCCGTACTGGTTGACGAAGTGGTCCACGACGTCGAGCACGTAGATGCCGCTCGTGGTGCTGAACAGCACCAGGCTCAGCACAGCGGCGGGAACGCCGACCGCGAGGGTCGCGGTGAGACGGCTGGTGTCGAGCTTGTCACGGACGGCGGAGATCACGACCTCGATCACGCTGACCAGCGAGGTGATGCCGGCGATGACCAGCGAGCCGTAGAACAGGACGCCGAGGAGCGCGCCGGCCGGGGCCTCGCTGATGATCGTCGGGAAGGCGATGAAGGCCAGCCCGATCCCGTCGCTGGCGACCTCGCCGACCGCGACCCCGCCGGCCTGGGCCATGAAGCCCAGGGCGGCGAACACGCCGATGCCGGCGAGCAGCTCGAAGCCGGAGTTCGAGAAGCCGACGACGAGGCCGGAGCCGATCATGTCCTCGCGACGGCCGACGTACGAGGCGTACGTGATCATGATGCCGAAGCCGATCGACAGCGAGAAGAAGATCTGGCCGAACGCGGCGGCCCAGACGGGAGCCGAGGCGAGTGCCGACCAGTCGGGAGTGAACAGCGCGTCGAGGCCGGCAGCGGCGCCCGGCAGGAACAGCGCCTGGACCACCAGGACGGCGAAGGCGAGCACCAGGACCGGGATGAAGACCAGCGAGGTCGCACCGATCCCGCGCTGGACGCCCAGGGCCATGATCACGAGGACGGCCAGCCAGACGAGCAGGAGAGGCACGAGCACCCCGGGCACCACGTCGGCGGTGACCTCGACGTCTCCGGCCTGGAGGAACTCCCCGAAGAAGAACCCCTCGGGGTCTGCGCCCCACGCCTCGTCGAGGGAGAAGAGGGTGTACCGCAGCGCCCAGGCGATGACCGCCGCGTAGTAGATGGCGATGACGAAGCAGATGCCGACCTGCCACCAGCCGAGGCCCTCGGTGCCACGGCGCAGCCGGGCGAAGGAGAGCGGCGCGGAGCCGCGGTGGCGGTGGCCGATCGCGTAGTCGAGCAGGAGGAACGGGATGCCCGCCGTCAGGAGTGCGACCAGGTAGGGCACCACGAAGGCACCGCCGCCGTTCTCGTAGGCGACGTACGGGAACCGCCAAATGTTGCCCAGCCCGACCGCCGAGCCGATCGCCGCCAGGATGAAGACCCGCCTGTTGCTGAAGGCGCCCCGACGGCGCTCCTGGTCAGGCTGCCCCGTCGCTCGCCCCGCCGTCGTGCTCATGCGACCTCCTGCGTCGTGAGCCGCCGAACCGGCGAAGGCCAGGAGCACCGGTCGACGTCGCGCCGTTGGACAGAGGATGCCAGGACCCGGGCGGCTCCGCGGGCGGAGGATCCCGGCCGCGCTCCCGCGGACCTGACGACGGAGGCGGAGCCGTCGACGCCGAGCACCTGTGCCGTCCCCGCCGCGGAGACCTCGGGGTGGGGTGGGATCTTGGCGAAGTGCAGACCCGCAGCTCAAGAGCCCTGTTTCCGAGCCCCTGCGCCGAGTCCGCACACGAACTGCGCCGAGTTCGCACAGTGTCCTCGGACTCGGAGGCGATCGCCTACGCCGAGGAACGCGGGACACCGCTGTACCGGCTTGACCCGCATCCCGGCTGACTGGGCTGCACCTGGCCGGGTGCAGGCGGCCTCACCACGGAGAATGCCGTCACGCCCCGTGCGGTCCGCGCCGCACCGGACGCCCGGGCGCCGTGCGAGCGTGGGTCCCGGCACAGATGCCGTCCCCGGCCGACGCACGGACACGCGAAGATCGGCAGGGCGAGCACTCGGCGAGGGAGCAGACGATGATGACGGTCCTGACGACCAGCAGACTGCGCGCTGGGTCCGAGGACCAGTGGGATGCAGCGATGCGCGAGCGGTTCGAATCCGCGCAACGCCGGCCAGGCTGGGTGTCTGGCCAGCTGTTGATCCCTGGAGACGAGCCTCGGTCGCGAGTCATCGTCGGGACCTGGAACAGCCGCGAGGACTGGATGGCCTGGCATGACGATCCGGCGTTTCTCGACAAGCGCGCGGTGCTCCAGGATCTGGAGTCAGGACCCAACGTGACCCAGTGGTTCACCGTCGTGGCGGACGCCCGAGCCGACGCCTAGGCCGCCCGGCCAGCTCATCTGCTGCGTCCGGCCTCAGTCGACAGCACCGAGGAGGATGCCCTCAACGGGTTCCGGCGCGGAATCAGGCTCCGTGCGGCGACCGGGGCGCCGGCTCGTCATCGGGCGGCCACGAGGCAGACGCGGCCACACGAAGGCCGCCTCGCCTCCCCATGTCGCCAACACGCGATCCTCGAGCGAGGCCCTCACCGGTTCCGCTCCGCCGGCCGCTGTCGCGCCCTCGCCGTGCCAACCGGACATGGATCGCCGCTCAGCTGCTGCGGGGAGGGATCGGCGCCTCCTGACGGGCGCTGAACTTGTCGAACAGTGAGCCGGCGTTGAGCGTCTCGACGTAGTCCAGCATGTACTCCTGGCCGATGTCGACGGGCCCCAGCTTCGGGAACTTCACCCGCGCCTGCGTCTCCTCCTTGCTCCAACCCGCCGCCACGGCCTCCGCAACGGCCGCCTTCCAGCTGAGGAGGGCGGCGCGCTGACGGTCCACGTACGAGAGATCGGTGACCGGCCCGTGCCCGGGCACGACGGTGTCGACCTCGAGGGCCCGGATGATCTCCAGGGAGGCAAGCCACTGGTCGACGTCACTGGTCATCAGCCAGGTCTGGCACTCGCAGAAGACGCTGTCGCCGGTGAAGACCATCCGCTCCTGCGGCACGTAGACCGCGAGCTGTCCGGGGGTGTGACCAGGCGTGTGCAGCAGGTGGAAGTCGTGGTCCCCGACCCGCAGGGAGAGGTCCCCGGTGAAGACGATCTGGCCCTTGTTGGGGTCCGCGTAGTACTCGTCCCGGTCCGGGAAGAGCGCGATCCCGTCGGGGTCGTCAGTGGGCAGGGCCTCGCGGGCGTACTCGAACGGGTCGAGTTCGGGGTACACGGTCATGAAGTTGTCGTAGAGCCCCTTGTGGTTCACGACCGTGCCGGCCCCGCGGAAGTACCAGTTGCCGAAGATGTGGTCGACGTGGTGCTCGGTGTTGACCAGGTACTGGACCTCGCCGAAGGTCTCCACGAACCGGCGCATCTCCACGGCCCGCGTCGGCAGCTGCGGAGTGTCGATGACGACCGGGCCGGCCGAGGTCACCACGAAGCTGGGGTTGCACCCCCGCACCTTGGTCTCGGTGAACACGCGGTCGTTGAGCTGCTGCATCCAAGTCTCCGGGGGGCTCGGTCGGTGCGGACGGAGGGGGCGTGGGACGGGGTCAGTTGTCCCGAGCGGCGGTTGCGCGGTTCAGCAGGGACGCGCCGAAGAACTCGATGTGCGCGCGCATCTCCTTGCCGGCCAGGTCCGGGTCGCGGTACTGGACGGCCATCAGGACGGGGCGGTGGAGCTCGGCGATGGCATGCAGGTCGGAGTGGCCGCGCAGCACGCTGACCACGGTCCTGGCCTCGACCCGCAGGGAGCGCCACACCTCGAGGAGAACCTGGTTGCCCGAGGCCTCGACGATGATCTCGTGGAAGCGGGTGTCGTGGACCAGTAGCGCGTGCAGGTCGCCGGCGTCGGCGGCCTCGCGCATACCGGTCAGCTCATCCTGCAGAGCGTCCAGGTGGTCCGGGGTGATCCGGGTCGCGGCCTCCCGGCCGGCGACCTCTTCCAGGGCGGCCCGTACCGGGTAGATCTGGCCGAGTTCATCCACGGTCATCTCGCGGACGCGGGCGCCCTTGTGCGGCTGCGACTCGATGAACCGCATCGCCTCGAGATCCCGCAGCGCCTCTCGCACCGGTGCCTGGCTGACGCCGAACTCGGCAGCGAGCACGCTCTCCTTGACGCGCTCCCCGGGTCCGTACGTGCCGTCGAGGATGCGCTCGACGATCAGATCCTTGATCTGGTCGCGCAGGACGCCGTTGCGCCGAAGTGGCCGATCCACGCGTTCTCCCTCGGTCAGGACCGCACCCGGGCCCGTCTGATTATCGATACTACGGCCCGTGACTGTGCTGTCAACCACGGTCATCGAGCGGCCAGCGCCGTTACTTGAGGCGTCAGTCACGGAAATCCGTGCTGCGGGGTTGACGGGCGTCACATCGCTCTGCCAGATTATCGATAGTTCGACCGCCTGCCTCCGAGGCAGCGCCCTCAGTACGGCCCCCCACCGACCCCCTGACCCCCAACCGGAGTGGGCATGAGCGACGACAACGTCTTGGCGACCTTCTTCGGGGACGACGAGTTCCCGGTGCAGTGGGAGGCCGGCCAGCAGGAACTGTTCTGGGTGCACGACGACCTGCACATCCCGAACCCCGTCTCCCCCATGTACGCCGACATCGGCGGCTGGTGGCTCAAGTGCGACTACATGTTCCGGCGCTTCGGTACCCCGTTCGCCTCCGACTGGATCTCCAAGATCGTCAACGGCTACGTCTACACCGCCGCGATCCCGGCGACGCCGGGCCTGTCGGCGGAGGCGTCGGAGTACGGCGCCCGCTACACGCCCCGCGTCCCGCTGGACCCGCAGGACCCGGCCGAGCTCGGCGGCTACATGGGTTGGACGCTCCCCTACTACGCCGAGAACTTCCTCGGTTGGTGGCGCGACCGGCTCCGCCCGGAGATGGAGCGCAACTTCGTCCGGTTCGACGAGTACGACTACGACGCCGCGAGCCTGGTCGAGCTCGCGATCCTCCTCGAGGACGCGATCGACATGCACGACCGGCACTGGCAGATCCACTGGGTGCTCAACTTCGCCCAGTTCTCCTCCACCCTCGCGCTCAACGCCGCCATCGCGGCGGCCAAGGGCGAGGGCGACCACTCGGCGCTGATGGGGCGGCTGCAGAGCTCCACCGAGAACCGCAACTGGGACTCCATCGAGGAGCTGTGGAAGACCAAGGAGTGGGTCAAGAAGGAGCAGGGCGAGGTCGCCAAGGCGTTCACCCGCCCCACCGCCGGTGACGTGATCCGCGCGCTGGAGGGCACCGACGAGGGCCGCGCGTTCCTCGCCGAGCACATCGAGCCCTACCAGAAGACCTTCGGCTTCAAGTCGATGTACGCCCACGAGTTCTCCTTCAAGACCTGGCGGGAGAACCCGGCCCCGATCGTCGAGGCGGTCCGCGGCTACCTCGAGTCCGACTACGACTACCCCTCCGAGCTCAAGGCCGTGGCCGAGGACCTGGAGAAGGCGAAGGCCGAGGTCTTCGTCGGCGTGGAACCCGGCCCCGCACGCGACGAGCTGGAGCGCGCGCTCGACCTGAGCCTGCGGATGAACCCGCTCACCCCGGACCACCACTTCTACATCGACCAGGGCACCAACGCCCGGGTCCGGCTGGTGCTCATCGCCATCGGCAACAAGCTGGTCGCGGACGGCAAGCTCGACGACCCCGAGGACGTCATGTACCTCAAGTACAACGAGCTGCGTCGCCTCATGGCCGACACCAACTCGTTCGACGCCCAGGAGCTGGTCGGGGACCGTCGCGATGCCCGCGAGGACGCCTACGAGCTGCGTCCGCGAGACTGGGTCGGCACGGCCACCAAGGAGGCCGTGGCGTTCCCCTACCTCTCGCTGTGGGCCTTCCCCGAGAAGCTGGAGCGACCCGCGCCCTCGCACGCCGGCGAGATCCCGGGCCTCCCGGCCTCCGCCGGCGTCGTCGAGGGGACCGCGCGGGTCGTGCTCTCCCCGGAGCAGTTCAGCGAGGTGCAGCGCGACGAGATCATCGTCTGCCGGATGACCAGCCCGGCCTGGGTCGTGCTGTTCACCAAGATCTCCGGCCTGGTCACCGATGCCGGCGGCATGGCCTCGCACCCGGCTGTCGTGTCCCGCGAGTTCGGGATCCCCGCGGTCGTCGGGACCTCGGACGCCACCCGGCGCATCAAGACCGGGGACCGCGTCCGGGTCAACGGCTCCACCGGCCGCGTCGAGATCGTGGCCGATGTCCCGGCCGCGTCCTCCCAGGCCCTCTGAAGGTGAGCCCGATGACCGCGATCCTGCCGCCCCCGACCGCCGAGGAGCGATCCGCCGTGTCCACGCACGACCAGCCGCTGGTGCTGCCGTTCAGCGACCCCCGCTGCCAGGTGGTGGAGCTGACCGGCGGCAAGGGCGCCAGCCTGGCCACCATGACCGCCGAGGAGCTGCCGGTCCCGCCCGGCTTCGTCATCACCTCGGCAGCCTTCGCGGCCGCCGTGGACGAGGAGGCCCTGCGGGAGGCGATGCGCCGCAAGGACGTCGAGGCCGCGAGATCCCTCGTCGCCGCGGCGAAGCCTCCGCGCGAGCTGATCGAACGCGAGTACGCCAAGCTGCAGGGTCTGGTCGCCGTCCGGTCGTCGGCCTGTGCCGAGGACTCCGAGGGCGCCAGCTACGCCGGCCAGCAGGAGACCTTCCTCAACACCGACGGTCTCGAGGCGGTGCTGCACGACGTCGTCGAGTGCTGGCTGTCCTTCTTCACCGACCGCGCCGTCTTCTACCGCCAGGAGAAGGGGTCGCTGGAGGACGTCGCGATGGCCGTCGTCGTCCAGCAGATGATCGACAGCCAGAAGTCCGGCGTCATGTTCACCGTGGACCCGGTGCACGGCCGCAGGGACCGCATGGTGGTCGAGGCCGCCCGCGGACTGGGCGAGGCCGTCGTCTCCGGCGAGGTCACCCCGGACAACTACACGCTGTCCCGCCAGGGGGCGGTGAAGAAGTCCAAGGTGGTGGACGCCGAGCCGGTGCTCACCGACGAGGAGTGCGTCGCCCTGGCCCAGATGGGGCAGAAGCTCGCCGAGCTGCACGGTGTCCCCCAGGACATCGAGTGGGCCTTCGACGAGGCCGGCGACCTGTACCTGTTGCAGTCCCGGCCGATCACGACCGTCTGAGCCACGGCTCGCCGGGGGCACGGCGGCCCGAGTCGCCGTGCTCCCCGGCGGAGCCATGCCCGTCGAGCACACGAACCACGAACAGGGAGCACACGTGACCTGGATGGCGCCCCGCACAGTCGCCGAGGCGGTGGAACTCAAGGCGGCCCACCCCGATGCCACCGTGGTGGCCGGAGGCACCTTCGTCGGCATCCTCACCCGGCAGGGGTTGCTCGACAGCGACGAGTGGATCTCGCTGCAGAACATCCGCGAGCTGCGGCACATGAACACCAGCGCCGAGCTGGCTCTCGGGGCGATGGTGACCCACCGGCAGATCGAGCTGCACCCCGACGTGGCCACCGGATGGCCGGGACTGCGCCAGGTCTTCGCCGTCGTGGCCAGCCCCCGTGTCCGCAACGCGGCGACCATCGGCGGCGTCCTCGGCGACGCCGACTACGCCTCCGACCCGCCCGCCATGCTGGTCGCCTGCGGGGCATGGGTCGAGGCGCTCAGCGTCCGGGGGCTGCGCCGCATCCCCGTGGCCGACCTGATCCTCGACCACTACGAGACCAGCCTCGCCGAGGACGAGCTCATCACCCGGGTGCTCGTCCCCCGCGGGCGGCACCACACCACCTACCGCAAGCTGCGCACCCGCAGCCAGGAGGACCGGCCCAGCGTGGCGGTCGCCGCGGCGCTGCACGACGGGACGGTGTCCGTCGTCGTGGGCGCGGTCTCCGGGCGTCCGCAGTTCTTCCCCGACCTCTGCGCCACCTGGGTGCCGGGCCAGGACGCCAGCGTCCGGTCGGTCGCCGATGGCTACGCCGAGCGCATCGAACCGATCAGCGACAACCGCGGGTCGGCCGCCTACCGCACCCGCGCCATCGCCGTCGAGGTCCGCCGCGCCCTGGAGGACCTCACACCGGCGGCCCTGACCTCACGGAAGGCAGCGGCATGACCGACCCCCGCATCCGCGCCCAGCTGCGCTACCCCGTCGACCTGACGGTTCCCGGGATGTGGCACGCACGAGTCGTGCGCTCCGCCTACGCCTCGGCTCGGGTCACCGACGTGGACACGTCGATGGTCCCCGAGGGGGTCGTCGTCCTGACCCCGGCCGACGTCGAGGGCCTGGGGCGCTACGGCGCGCAGATCCGCGACCAGCACATCCTGGCCGGCACCGCGCGGCACATCGGTGACCCGGTCGCTGTCGTCATCGCGCCCGACGAGGCCTCGGCGCGCGCCGCCGCCGCGCTCGTCGACGTCAGCTACGAGGAGCTGCCGGCCGTCTTCGACGAACGCGAGGCGCTCCGCCCCGGCACGCCGTTGGTGCACGAGACGATCCCGGTCAGCTCCAGCGACTCCGCCTACTTCGGCATGCGGCCGCTGGAGGGCACGAACATCTGCCACCGCTTCCGGATCCGCACCAACGGCATCCCCCAGGGCGAGCCCTACAGCGCCGACCCCGAGCCCGACGACGCCGCGGAGGGCTTCTCGGCCGCCGAGGTGATCGTCGACGAGACCTTCTACATGCCGGCGGTGCAGCACGTGCCGATGGAGCCGCACGCCTGCATCGCCACCTGGACCGACGGCCGGCTCGAGCTGACCACCGGCACCCAGACGCCGTTCAACATGCGCCAGGACCTCGCTGTGCTGTTCGGCGTCCCGGAGTCCGACGTCCGCGTCGTCGTCCCACCCATGGGCGGCTCGTTCGGCGCAAAGACCTTCGTCCGGACCGAGGCCATCGCCGCCGCCGCCGCGCAGCGCGTGAACCGCCCTGTGCGCCTGGTGCTGGACCGGGACGAGGAGTTCGTCACCATCACCCGGCACGCGGCCACCGTGCGGATCCGGCTCGGTGCCACCCGCGACGGCCGGTTCGTCGCCAAGCGCGTGTGGTGCTGGGTCAACACCGGCGCCTACGCCGACTGCGGGCCCGGCGTCGCGATGAAGATGGGCTACGCCGGTGTGGGCCCGTACCGCTTCGACGCCGTCGCCGTCGACTCCTACTGCATCTACACGAACCTCCCGCCCGCCGGCGCCTACCGCGGGTACGGAGCCACCCAGTCGGTGTGGGCCTCCGAGCGCGTCACCGACCTGATGGCCGAGCGGCTCGGCATGGACCCCGTGGAGCTGCGGCGCAGGAACGTCCTCGTCGACGGCGACGTGTACTGCACCGGCGAGACCATGCACGACGTCCACTTCGAGGAGCTGCTCGACGACGCCGCGCGCGCGGTCGACTGGCGGCCCGGCGGACCCAACCCCGGCAAGGGCATCGCCGTGATGCTCAAGGGGATGCAGACCCCGAGCAAGGCCGAGGTCGGCATCCGCCGGGTGGGCCCGGACCGGTACGAGGTGCTCAGCGCCACCACCGAGATGGGCCAGGGCTCGGCCAGGGCCATCGCTCAGCTCGCCGCCGAGCTGCTCGGTGTGGAAGCGGACCAGGTCGACGTGCCGCCGCCGGACACCGACCGCGTGCCGTACGACACCCGGACGACGTCGAGCCGTTCGACGCACATGATGAGCCGCGCACTCGAGGCCGCCGTCGCCGACCTCAAGGACAACGGCACCGACCACGGGCACGGGCGCATCGCCAACGAGGGCGGCCTGGACCTCGACACCGGCCAGGGCGTGGCGTCCTCCCACTGGCACCAGGGCGCTGCGTCAGCCCAGGTCGAGGTGGACGAGGAGACCGGCGTCCTCACCCTCCGCCGACTGCACGCCTCCTCCTACGCGGGCCGTGTGGTCAACAAGGCGGCGGCCGAGCTCCAGCAAGAGGGCTCGATGATCATGGCCCTCGGCACCACGCTGTTCGAGGAGATGACCTTCGACGAGGGGCAGGTCGTCGGCCCCAACCTCTCCGACTACAACATCCCCTCCGCCCTCGACTGCTCGCCGATCACCCAGACCATCCTCGAGCTCGAGGGGGCCGAGGTGCACGGCCTCGGCGAGACCGCCCTGCCCCCCGTCCCGCCGGCCATCGGCAACGCGCTCGCCAGCCACGGCTACTCCCCCACCCGGCTGCCCCTCACCCCCGAACGGGTGCTGGCCTGCGCGAAGGAGCCCGCGTGACCGAGCGTGCGAGGTCACCAGAGAACAGAGCAACGGTGTTCGCGCGTACGACGAGCGCCAGCGAGGAGGACGCGTGAACATCACCCTGCAGATCAACGGCGCCCCGGTCGACCTCGAGGTCGACGAGGGCGTGATGCTGCTGGAGGTCCTCCGCGACCAACTCGGCCTGCTCGGCGCGCGCGGCACCTGCGGTGTCGGCCTGTGCGGCGCCTGCACCGTGCTGGTGGACGGCCAGCCCATCTCGTCGTGCATCATGCTCGCCCCGCTCGCACAGGGCCGCGCGATCACCACCGTCGAGGGGCTGCCCGACGACGACCCGGTGGTCCAGGCCTTCGACCGGCACCACGCCTTCCAGTGCGGCTACTGCATCCCCGGCATGGTGCTCACCTCGAAGGCCTTCCTCGGCGAGTGCGCCGGCAGCGGCACCTGCCCGTCCCGCGAGCGGATCGCCGAGGCCCTCGGCGGCAACCTGTGCCGCTGCGGCTGCTACGTCAAGATCATCGACGCGGTCCAGGAGGTCGGCTCGTGAGGTACGTGACCTACGCAGCTCCCGACGGCACCGGCCGGGTGGGACGCCTGGACGGCGACACCGTCCTCGACGTCGGCTTCGACGGCGACATGATCGCGTTCATCGAGGCCGGCGCCCCGATCGGCACAGAGCGTCCGGCGCCGGACGCTCGCCTGCTCGCGCCGCTGCAACCCCGGTCCTTCCGGGACTTCCTCGCCTTCGAGGGGCACCTGAAGAACGCGTTCAAGAACCTCGGCCGCGACATCCCCGCCGAGTGGTACGAGGTGCCGGCCTTCTATCGCAGCGTCGGCAGCACGGTCACCGGCCCGGACACCGAGCTGACCTGGCCGTCGTACACCGAGCTGCTCGACCACGAGCTCGAGCTCGCCGCGGTGATCGGCAGGCCGTGCAGGGACGTCACCGCCGCCGAGGCGCTGGACTACGTCTTCGGCTTCACGATCTGGAACGACATGTCCGCCCGCGACGTCCAGCGGCGCGAGCTGCCGGTCGGGATGGGGCCGGCCAAGGCCAAGGAGTGGGACGGCTCGAACGTCCTCGGCCCGTGCATCGCCACCCCGGACGAGATCGACCTCGCCACGCTCGAGCTGGAGGTCCGCGTCAACGGCGAGCGCTGGGGCGGCGACACCACCGCGGCCATGCACCACGGCTTCGGTGACCTCATCGCCTACGCCGCCCAGGACCAGACCCTCCTCCCCGGCGAGGTGCTCGGCTCGGGCACTGCCACCGGGGGCTCGGGCCTGGAGCTGGACCGCTGGCTGCAGCCCGGCGACGTCATCGAGATGGAGGCCGGACCCATCGGCGTCCTGCGCAACACCGTCGGAACACCCAACCGGAAGGACCACTGACATGGCATTCGTCGTCGCAGCCACGTGGAAGGCCAAGCCCGGAGAGGCCAAGCGCGTCACCGACGTGATCAAGAAGATGACGCCCCTGTCGCGCGCCGAGCCGGGGAACGTCTTCTACCAGGCACAGGTCAACCCCGAGGACCCGGAGACCTTCTTCCTCTACGAGCAGTACGTCGACGCCCAGGCCTACGAGGACCACAAGAACACGCCGCACTTCCAGGAGAACGTGTTCGGCTACGTCATCGAGTACCTGGCCGAGCGCAGCGTCAAGACGTACGAAACGATCGATGTCTGAGCCGACCGGCACGGACGTCGCCGTGGCGCACCGGCTCCTGCTGGTGCGCCACAGCGAGATCGCCTCCCACCGCGGTGACGTCCCGCTCACCGCCACCGGGGTGGAGATCGCCCGCGAGGTCGGCCGCGAACTCGGCAAGGAGCACGCCGCCTTCCGCGTCCTGACCGGCGGCACCTTGCGTACGCGGCAGACCGCCGATGCCGTGGCCGAGGGCGCCCGGAGCGGAGGGGCGGACGTCGAGGGGCCCCGCGTCGCGTTCGCCCTGCGCAATCCCGACATCTACGTGGCAGGGGAACGGGTCGACATGGTCAGCAGCGCCGCCGCGCTGGCCGAGCAGGTCCCCGGGATGGCCGAGGACGAGGCGGCGACGAACCCGTTCTTCGCCGACTTCTTCGACCACCCCGACCAGATCGGCTGGTGGCTGCGGCTACCGGACGTCCCCGGTGACGACGCGACGACCCTCGCCCGCCGCATCGACGCCTTCGCCGGCAGCCTGGCCGACCCGGGCGGCCCCTCCGGTGGGCTCACCGTCGCGGTCACGCACTCCCCCGTCCTGCGCGCCTGCGCGCTGGCCCACCTCGGCGACGACCCCGGGGAGCCGCCCTGGGTGGGCGGCCTGGAGTACGCCGTCCTCTCCGACCGATCCCTGCGGGTCAGCACCTTCGCCATCGACCGCACCTGACGCCGGACACCCGGCACGACGACTCGAGAGCAGACACATGGAACTCACCCAGACCTTCGCCGTCCCCGTGCCCATCGAGACCGCGTGGAAGGCCCTCAACGACCCCGAGCGCATCGCGCCCTGCATGCCCGGGGCCAGCCTCGAGTCCGTCGACGGCGACAGCTTCACCGGCAACGTCAAGATCAAGCTCGGGCCCATCGGCCTGAGCTACCGGGGGACGGCACGCTTCGTCGACGTCGACCCGGAGACGCGCACGGTCGTCATCGAGGGCTCCGGCAAGGACGCCAAGGGCAACGGCTCGGCCAGCGCCACGGTGACCGCGCGGCTGACCGAGGACGCCGGCACCACCACCGTCGCCACGACCACGGACGTGAACATCACCGGCAAGCCGGCCCAGTTCGGCCGCGGGGTGATGAACGACGTCGCCAACAAGATCGTCGCTCAGTTCGCCGGCAACCTCGCCACGCTCCTCACCTCGGACGAAGGCGCTCCCGCCGCTGCGCCCTCGACGCCGACGCAGGCCGCAGCGGCGACGTCTCCCGTCCCGGTGGCCGCTCGGCCGGCGGTGACGGCTCCGGCCGCCGCCGAGCTCGACGCGTTCGCCCTGCTGGGCATCTCGCCGACGGTCCGCCGTCGGCTGGCCGCCGCCCTGGTCCTCGCTGACGTCTTCGTCCTGGGCTGGGCCATCGGCCGGCTCGGCAACCGCCGCTGACCCGCACCGAGGAGCCCCCGTGCCTTCCACCGTCACCACGGTCAACCCGGCCACCGGCGAGACCCTGACCAGCTACCCCGGTTCGGACGTCGGCGAGGCCCTGTCCGTCCTGGCATCCGTCACTGAGGCGCAAGCCGCGTGGACCGGGACCCCAGTCGAGCAGCGGGCCGAGGTCGTCCGATCGATCGGCGCTCAACTCCGCAAGCAGGCCGACGAGCTCGCCGCCCTGATGACTGCTGAGATGGGCAAGCCGATCGTCGAGGCGCGCGCCGAGGTGGAGAAGTCCGCCACGGCATGCGACTTCTACGCCGACCACGGGCCGGCCGCCCTCGCGCCGAGAGACGTCGACACGGGCGACCAGCGCAGCTGGGTGGCGCCCGAGCCCCTCGGCGTCGTCCTCGCCGTGATGCCCTGGAACTTCCCGTTCTGGCAGGTGCTGCGGTTCGCCGCACCGACCCTGCTGGCCGGCAACACGGCCATCCTCAAGCACTCCCCCAACGTGACCGGCTGCGCGCTGGCCGTCGAGCAGGTCTTCCGCGACGCCGGGCTGCCGGAGAACGCGTTCCGGAGCATCGTCGTCGCCGAGGAGGACGTCCCTGCGGTCAGCCAGGCGCTGCTCGAGGACGACCGGATCGCCGCCGTGAGCCTCACCGGCAGCGAGCGCGCCGGCTCCGCGGTCGCCGCCACCGCCGGACGGGTCATCAAGAAGAGCCTCCTGGAGCTCGGCGGCTCCGACCCCTTCGTGGTCCTCGACGACGCGGACCTCGACGCCGCTGTCGCCGGCGCGGTCAAGAGCCGCTTCATCAACTCCGGGCAGAGCTGCCTCGCGGCCAAGCGGTTCGTCGTCCACCGGGCCGTGGCCGAGGAGTTCAGCCGCCGGTTCGCGGCCGCCGTCGCCGACCTCCGCGTCGGTGACCCGACCGATCCGGCCACCACCATCGGCCCGATGGCCCGCGCCGACCTGCTCGACGGCCTCGAACGGCAGGTCCGCGAGTCGGTCGCGGCCGGGGCGAGCGTGCTCGTCGGTGGCCAGCGGCTCGACCGCGAGGGCGCCTGGTTCGCCCCGACGGTGGTCACCGACGTCACGCCCGACATGCCGGTCATGGCCGAGGAGACGTTCGGTCCGGTGGCCGCCGTCGTCACCGTCTCCGATGACGACGAGGCGGTCCGCGTCGCCAACGCCACCCGGTACGGGCTGGCCGCCAGCGTGTGGAGCAGCGCCCCGCAGCGGGCCCTGGCCGTGGGCCGGCGCATCACGTCGGGTGCGCTGTTCGTCAACGCCGTCGTCGCCTCTGACCCCCGCCTGCCGTTCGGCGGGACCAAGCGCAGCGGCTACGGCCGCGAACTGGGCGAAGCCGGGGCGCTCGAGTTCACCAACACCCGCACCTACGTGATCGGAACCGGTGTCGTGCCGGCCGGTCCGGCGACGGAATGAGGCACTGATGCGCGTCGTGCTGCTCGGACCGCCCGGTGCCGGCAAGGGCACCCAAGCTCAGATCATCGCCCGAGAACTGGGTGTCCCGGCGATCTCCACCGGCGACATCTTCCGCGCCAACGTCAGCGGCGGCACGGATCTCGGCCGACAGGCCAAGGTGTTCATGGACGCCGGCGACCTCGTCCCCGACGAGATCACGGTCGCCATGGTCTCGGCCCGGCTCGCAGAGCCTGATGCCGCCCGCGGCTTCCTCCTGGACGGCTTTCCGCGCACGATCCCGCAGGCCGAACGCCTGGACGAGGCGCTTGCTCACCAAGGGCACCGACTCGACCACGTCCTCGAGCTCGTGGTCGACGAGGCCGAGGTCGTCCGTCGCCTCTCCGGCCGCCGCATGCTGGTCGACGGCCAGTGGACCATGCGCGAGGACGACAAGCCCGAGACGGTGCGCCGCCGCCTGGAGGTCTACCGAGACCTGACCTCGCCACTGACGGCGTTCTACGCCGAGGCCGGTCTCCTACGTGCGATCAAGGCCATGGGTGAGATCGACGCGGTGACCGTGCGGGCCCTCAACGCGTTGGGCCGCAGAGCGCTCCCCATCCCCTGACAGGAGTCGATACTGCCGCCCCCGGCCGACACCGGATACCGACACGGCCGAGACGCTGGGCCCATGGACGACGAAAGCCGGGGCCACCGCTGGTCGCGGTGGCCCCGGCTTCTCGCCAACCAGGGTGCCGGCCTGTCGCCAGCACCCCGGGGTGGGGTGGAGGTGGCGGGAATCGAACCCGCGTCCTGCGACGCATCACCAGGGCTTCTCCGAGCGCAGTCCGCTCTGTCTCTGCTCGGCCCTCCCGATCGCACGAACACGTCGGGATGACGGGCCCAGTCGCTGTGAGGTGTCCCGTGCACGCCCGCGACCGGCACGCACGGTGAGTCATCTAGCTGATGCCAGACTCCGGGCCGATGACGGAACCCGGGCTGACAGCGTCACACTCGCTGATCAGGCAGCGAGGGCGAACGCGCGCTGACTGTTGTCGGCGCTTGTGTGTTTTCCGACGCGTGGTTAACGAGCTCATCGTCGGCTTCCTCGGCTCGCTTCCCCTGGTCACCCGACCGCAGTCGAGACCATTCACCCCCTGTGCAGTTGTGCACCCATCGTAACCGGGACCGCCACCGGGTTGTTCCCCCGGCGCCACGGCGCGTTGATCATCGGATGGGTGCCACTCGACACGCCGTGCGACGGCGTGTCGTCGTGCACGCATCCGATGATCAACACGAGCGCGTCAGATCCAGTCGCGGCGCTTGAACACCGCGTACAGGGTCACGCTCACCCCGAGCATCAGCACCAGGGCGAAGGGATAGCCCAGGTGCCACGTCAGCTCGGGGATCTCCTGGAAGTTCATCCCGTACACCGTGCCCACCAGCGTCGGGGCGAACAGGATGGCCGCCCACGCGGAGATCTTCTTGACCTCCTCGCCCTGGGCGATCGAGGCCTCGGTGAGCTCGCGGATCTCGTCGTTCTGCCGCTGCGCCACCAGCGTCGCGTTCACGGTGAGGATGTCCCGCAGCTGCAGCCGGAAGGCCTCGATCCGCTCGTTGACCTGGGTGACGTGGTCGGCGACGTCGCGCAGGTAGCTGCGCAGGTCCTCGTCGACGCCGTACTTGTCGAACCCCGCGGTGATCGCGGCGAGGATGCCGGTCAGCGGCCGGGCGGCCCGCTGGAACTCCAGCACCTCCTGGGAGAGCTCGTAGATGCGCCGCGAGACACCGGGGTCCCCGCGGAAGACCTCGGTCTCGATCTCGTCGATGTCGTTGGCCAGGCCCGCGACCACCGGCGAGTACCCGTCGACGACGGCGTCGAGGATCGCGTACAGCACCGCCTCGCTGCCCTTGGCCAGCAGCGCCGGCTCGCTCTCCAGCCGCCGCCGCACCCGGGCGAGGTCGGGCGACTCCGCGTGCCGCACGGTGATCGCGAACTGCCGCCCGAGGAACAGGTGCAGCTCGCCGAACTCCACCTCCTCGGCCGCGTCGAGGTACCGGGCGGCCTTGAGGACGACGAACAGCGTGTCCCCGTAGCGCTCGAACTTCGGCCGCTGGTGGGCCTGGATGGCGTCCTCGACGGCCAGCTCGGGCAGCCCGTACTGCTCGGCGAGCTCCCCCAGCTCGGCCGGCTCGGGCCGGTAGAGGCCCAGCCACACCATGCGGTCGTCGAAGCCCTCGGTCAGCCAGTCGTGGCTCTCCTCCGCCGACGGCGGCGTGGCGATGCGCCGGCCACCGGCGTACACGGCGTTGTCCACCAGCCGCGACGGGCGCACCGGCTCCACGGGCGCCGGCGGGACGGGCGGGGCGGGACGCAGCACCGGCGGGCGCGGGCGGCGGCCCAGGGTGGACAGGGCGGTGAGGGGCGCGAGGCGGCGGTCGGCCATGGCGGGGCTCCCGGAGGACGCTGGGTGACAGGACTCAGCAGCGGCCCTCCACGCACCGGCACCCCGGCGCGCACGGCGGCCGGGAGATCAGGTGGTGAGGAGGGCCTCGGGACTGGGACTGGGCGGTTCGCTGCGCATGCCCTCGCCCTCCCTCCCGTCGGTGGCCTCCCTGCGTACGGCCGTCGTCCATCGTGACACGACTCCCGACGGGCCCGCCCGTCCGAGGGGATGACTTCCCCCTCCGTTCACCCCCCGGTCAGGCGTCCGGTCACACGTCCAGGACCAGGCCGACCATCAGCGGCAGCAGGAGGACGATCAGCAGCGCGCCCAGGACGTCGAAGGAGATGCCCGAGCGGATCATCTTGGTGATCGGGACGACGCCGGACCCGTAGACGATGGCGTTCTGCGGCGTGGACACCGGCAGCATGAACCCGAACGACGCCGCGAAGGTCGCCGCCAGCGCGGGCACGAACGGGTTGATGCCCGCGGCCACCGCCACCGGGATGATGATCGGCACGACGACCGCCGCGGACGCGGTGTTCGACGTGGTCTCCGAGATGATGATCGCGAGGATCACCGCGAACACCGTGATCGCGAAGGTGCTGGTCAGCCCGAGGGTGTCGGCCGAGGCGTTGCCGATGGTCTCGGCCAGCCCGGTGTCGGCCAGCAGCGAGCCGAAGATGATCCCGGTGCCGAACAGCAGGATCGTGCCCCAGTCGATCTTCGCGGCGTCGGACCAGTTGAGGGTGAACTCCCGCCGCTTCCAGTCGGTGGGCAGCAGGAACAGCAGCGACGCCCCCAGGACGGCGACGATGCCCTCGTCGATCCGGTCGCTGACCGTCGTGTAGACGTCGGAGTCGGTGCCGGCGGTCAGCGCGATGACGCCCGGGGTGATCCACAGCGCCACGGTGATGCCGAAGGCGACCAGCGTGTTCCGCTCCGCGCGCGAGACCGGGCCGAGCTCGGCGCGCTCGGCCTGAACGTACTCGTGCACGCCCTCGATCCGCTTGATCTCCGGCCGGTTGAGCAGCAGCAGGACGACGGCCAGCGCCACGAACATCAGCGCGCAGATCGGCAGCGCCATGAGCATCCACTGCAGGAACCCGATCCGCTCCCCCGTGGCCTCCTCGATCAGCCCGCGGCCGATCAGGTTCGGCGGGGTGCCGACCGGGGTGATCAGGCCGCCGACGCTCGCGCCGTAGGCCAGCATCAGCATCAGCGCGACGCCCACCCGCAGCCGCAGCGGGTCGAAGTCGGGTGCCACCAGCTCCTTGTCCTGCAGCAGCTTGGCGATCACCGACAGGATGCCGATGGCCGTGGGCAGCAGCATCGCGACGGTGGCGGTGTTGGAGACGAACGCCGACAGCAGCGCGGTGATCAGCCCGAAGGCGATGACCACCCGCGCGGTCGAGCCGCCGACCCACTTCATGGACAGGATGGCCATCGCGAAGCGTCGGGCGACGCCGTGCTTGAGCATCGCCGCGGCGAGGATGAAGGCGCCGATGAAGGTGAACACCGTCGTCGACCCGAACGGGGCGACGGCGTCGTCCGCCGGCACCACCCCGAGGACGACGATCGCCCCGACGCCGATGAGGCCGCCGACCGGGATCGGCACGGGCTCGGTGATCCACAGGACGATGACGCCGAGCAGGATCGCGGCGAGCAGGTGCTGGTCGCGCGGCAGGTCCAGCGGCAGCAGCGCGAAGACGATCGTCACGACCGGGGCGAGGAAGAGCCCGACCGTGCGCCGTCCCTTCTCGAAGCGCTCCTCGGCCGGGCTGAGCCGCTGCTCGCCCAGGCTGCGGTAGGTGGCCGAGCCGCGGAACGCGGCGTCGACGTCGGTACGCTGCCCGGGCTGGCCCGGGCGCTCGATCGTGGCCATGACGCCTCCCCCGGATGGTGTGACCCACACCATAGGGAGGACCGGTCAGCCGGGCACCTCGCCGCCGGGCGGCGGCACGTCGAGCGCCACGAGGAAACGGGCGACCATCCCGTACGCCCCGACCAGCACGGCGAGCTCCACCACCTGCCGGTCGTCGAGGTGCGCGCGGACCGCGTCGAACACCGCGCCGGGGACGGCGACGGCGCGGGCCGACGCGTCGGTGAAGGCCAGGACGGCGGCCTGCACGGGCGTCCACCCCGGCCCGGCGGCGGCGTCCTCGGCCCGCAGTGCCTCGAGCTGCCCGTCGGTGAGCCCCGCGCGGCGGGCGATGGGCTCGTGCGCGGCCCACGGGAACCCCGCTCCGGCGAGGGCCGCGACCCGCAGCACCACCAGCTCGCGCAGGTCGGCGGCCAGCGTGGTGCCGCCGCGCAGCGCGCCGACCAGCGCGTTCCACCCCTCGGCCACCGGCGGGCTGTGCAGCAGCAGCCGGTCGAGGTCGGTCAGCACGCCGCCGCGGCGGGCGCGCAGCAGGTCGGCGGCCGGGCCGTCGTCGGGGGCGGAGGGCAGCCGTGCGCTCACCGGCCGGCGAGGACGCCGGAGGGGTAGGCCCCGTTGCCGACGACGGTGGTCGACAGCCGCTTGCCCAGCTCGACCACCCGGCCGGTCCGCTCGGGCCCCAGGTGGACCCACGGTGCGGCCGAGAGCGCGTCGGTCTCGGCCTCGAGCTCCGCCCGCAGCGCCCGCCCCGCGTCGGTGAGCGCCTCGCCCTCGAGCAGCCCGCGCGCGGCCAGCCGGGCCAGGCCCGCGGCCCACTCCTCGTCGGTCCAGCCGCGCGTCGCCCGGGCGGCGGCGGGCTGGAAGCCGCGGCCGGTGGCGGTGTGGGTGAGCAGCGCCTCCAGCCCGGACAGCCCGTGTCGCACCAGCACGGCCACGTGCCCGTCCCCGCGCCACTCGCGCAGCAGGGTGACCGCGTGCCAGAGACGGCTGACCGGGTCGGCCGGCCAGGCGAGGTCGGCGTGCCCGGCGTAGAGCGGCCGGCCCTCGGCGGTCAGCACGCCGCACGCCTCGGCCAGCAGGTCGCCGAGCTCGCCGACCTCCGGCGCCGCGGCGGCCTCCTCGCCGCCGAGCAGCCGGGTCAGCGAGGCGCGGGCGGCGGCGAACCGCGCGGCGACGACCTGCTCCGGAGTGGCCAGCGTCCAGGCCCGCGGCACGTGCCGCGCCACGATCGCCGGGGAGAAGTTGGAGAAGGTCGCCGTCACCACGCCCGGGCCGACGGCGCCCATCGGGGCCGCGCGCCCGGCGAAGTAGACCATCCGGCCCGGGCGCAGGCCGACCGCCGTCAGGTGCTGCTCGGTCTCGGGCACGAAGTAGACGTGGTCGTGCAGCGGCGCCAGCGCGCGGTACGCGCGGCCGACGAGGACCGGGTCGAGGGCGGGTGCGGGCTGATCGGCGCTGACCATGCGGGCACCCTAGGCGAGCGGCGGGACCGGGTACGCCCAGGAGTGGGAGGTGCGGACGACGCGGAAGCCGACGCGCTCGTAGAGGGCGAAGGCGCCCGTGGTGTTCTCGGTGTCGACGTCGAGCGCCGCCCGGTCGCAGCCGCCGGCCGCGGCGGCGGCCAGCGCGGCGGCGATGACCGCCGAGGCCACCCCCCGACCGCGGGCCGCGGGCAGCACGCCGATCTGGCCCAGGTGCGAGGTGCGGACGCCGGTGGCGCGGGTGTCGGCGTCGTACACGTAGGCCAGCGCGTAGCCGGTGACGGCGCCGTCGGCGAGGGCCAGCACCGACAGGTCCGGGCGGAACGCCTTGACGCCGGTGAACCAGGTCCGCCACGCCTGCTCGTCGCGCTCGGTGGACCCGTGGTGGTCGGCGAAGGCGACGTTGTGTGCGCGGCGGACCTCGTCGTCGCGGTTCCCGTCGAAAGGGACCAGCTCCACACCGGCCGGCGGGGACACCCCGGGCAGGTCGGTCAGCGGGCGCTCCATGGTGGCGAACAGCCGCTCGACCTCGAACCCGGTCCGCTGCAGGAGCGACCCCAGCGAGGTCATGGCCGGCCACACGGAGACGACCAGCCGGCCGGGCAGCCCGGCCGGCGCCACCTCGGCGTGCTGCGCGGTGCCGCGGCGCACCTGCCAGGCCAGCAGCGCGCGGCCGATGCCGCGGCCGCGGAACTCCGGGGCGACCCGGCCCTCCGCCCAGATGCGCAGGGCCTCGCGGCCGCCGCGCGAGACGATCGACGTCGCCCAGCCGGCCAGCCGGCCCTCCGCGGTCACCACCGCCCGCCCGTCGCGGGCCAGGTCCACCAGGTCGCTGCCCCACCACTCGGTGAGGTCGTCGGCGTCCTCGTGCTCGCCGGTGCCGTCGACGGCCTCGGCCGCCGCGAGCAGCCCGGCGGCGGCATCGGCGTCGTCGAGGGTGAGCGGGCGGACGGTGAACCCGTCGGGCAGGCCCATCACGTCGGCGAGGAGGTCGGCCACGGACGAGGACGGTAGGCCGGTCCCTCCCCCGGCCGCGACCGGATTACCGCCGGACGAACAGGCAGAACGGGTGGCCCGCGGGGTCGGCGTAGACCCGCACCACCTCGTGCTCGTCCTCGTGGCCGCCCACCTGCCGGGCGCCGGCCCCCTCGGCGAGCGCGCAGGCGGCGTCGAGGTCGTCGACCTCCAGGTCGAGGTGGACCTGCATCTGCTGGGTGCCCGGCTCCGGCGGCCACACCGGCGGCACGTGGTCGGCCTCCAGCTGGAAGGACAGCCCGGTGCTGCCGTCGGCGGGGCGCAGGGTCGCCCACTCCGGCTCGTCGTCGCGGATCGGCCAGCCGAGCAGCCGCTGGTAGAAGCGGGCCAGGCCGCGCGGGTCCGGGGTGCCGAGGACGGCGGCGGTGAACCGGAACGTGGGCACTCAGTCCTCCAGGGCGAACAGCCGGGCGCCGTTGTCGTGCAGCACCGCGCGCAGCCAGTCGTCGCCGAGGTCGAGCCGGGCCAGCGCCGCCAGCTGCTCGGCGTACGGGTACGGGATCGACGGGAAGTCGCTGCCGAGCAGCACCTTGTCCCGCAGGGCGGCCAGCCGCGGCCGCAGCGCGGGGTCGAAGGGCATGAGCCGCTCGGTGAAACCGGTGGCGAACATCGTGGTGTCCAGGTGCACCCGCTCGTACCGCTGCGCCAGGTCGAGGAACTCGCGGTACTCGGGCATGCCGAGGTGGGCGATCACCAGGCACAGCCCGGGGTGGCGCTCGAGCAGGCCGGCCGCGGGCCCGGGCCCGGTGTGCTCACCGGCGAGCGGACCCGAGCCGCAGTGCACGACCACCGGCGTCCCGGCCTGCTCCAGCCGCGCCCAGACCGGGTCGAGCAGCGGGTGGCGCGGGTCGAAGCCACCCACCTGCACGTGCACCTTGAACACCCGCACGCCGCGGTCGAGCGCCTCGGCGACGTAGTGCGGCGCCTCGGGCTCGGGGAAGAACGTGGCCGAGCGCAGCACCTGCGGGTGGGCGTCGGCGAAGGCGGACGACCAGTCGTTGAGCCACGCCGCCATGCCCGGCCTGTGCGGGTAGGGCAGCGTCGGGAACGCCCGGACGCCGAGCCGGCCGAGCACGGCCAGGCGCTCGTCCTCGGGCAGCGCGTAGTGCACCGGCCAGGCGGCGCCGTAGTGGGTCTCCGCGGCGGCGAAGTACGACCACACCTTGGCCTGCACCCGCGGGGGCAGGAAGTGCACGTGGACGTCGACCAGGCCGGGCAGGCCCAGCTCGCGCCAGAACCGCGGGACGTCGTCGTCCCCCGCCGGCGGCCGGACCGTCACAGCGTGACGACCACCTTGCCGCGCACGTGCCCGCCGGCCACCAGGTCGTGGGCCTCGGCGGTGCGCTCCAGCGGGAACGCCCGGGCGATGGACACCCGCAGCTGGCCGGCGTCGGCCATCCGGCCGAGCTCCTCGAGGTCGTGCCGCTCGGGCCGGACGAACACGTAGCGCCCGCCCATCCCGTTCACC
Source organism: Geodermatophilus sp. SYSU D00700 (assembly GCF_054050255.1). NCBI lineage: Bacteria > Bacillati > Actinomycetota > Actinomycetes > Geodermatophilales > Geodermatophilaceae > Geodermatophilus > Geodermatophilus sp. SYSU D00700. Next base: position 38,512 of record NZ_JBJGZA010000008.1, read on the forward strand.
GCCGGGTCGACGACGCTGACGAGGCGCGCGACGTCGCGCACCTGCGCCGGGGCGTCGGCCAGCGCCGCCCCGCCGACGAGGTCGAGGACGGCGTCGACCGGCTCCGACAGCTGCCCGCTGACCGGCCCAGCCGAGTGGTCGAGGACCTCGGCGGCGCCGGCGTCACGCAGGAACCCGTGGTTGCGCGGGCTCGCCGTGCCGATGACGTGCGCGCCGAGCGCGACGGCGATCTGCACGGCGAAGAAGCCGACCCCGCCCGCGGCCCGGTGCACCAGCACGCGGTCGCCCTCGCCGACGTCGAGCGCCTCGGTCAGCGCCTGGTAGGCGGTCAGCCCGGCCAGCGGCAGCGCCCCGGCCTCGGCGAACGACAGCGACTCGGGCTTGCGCGCCAGACAGCGCTGCGGCGCCGGCACCAGTTCGGCGGCGGTCCCCCACTGCACCTCGTCGCGGCGCAGGTAGCCCATGACCTCGTCCCCGGGGGCGAGGTCGACCACCGCCGGGCCGACCGCCTCGACGGTGCCGGCCAGGTCCCAGCCGGGGACGATCGGGAAGTGGTGCGGGTAGGCCGCGGCCAGGTGCCCCTCGCGGATCCCGACGTCGACCGGGTTGACCCCGGCGGCGTGGGTGCGGACGAGCACGGTGTCGGGCCCGACCGGGGGCTCGGGCAGGTCGTCGCGCAGCGTCAGGACCTGGGAGGAGCCGAACCGGTCGTAGGCGATCCCCCGCATCACCGGCGGCCCTTGACGTACCGCCCGAACGCCCGCTGGATCTCCCGGCGCGAGTCGCGCTCGGCGAGGTCCTGGCGCTTGTCGTAGGACTTCTTGCCCTTGGCCAGGGCGAGGGTGGCCTTGACCTTGCCGTCCTTGAAGTACAGGTCCAGCGGCACGAGCGTCAGGCCGCCCTCGCGGGTCTTGCCGATCAGCTTGTCGATCTCCTCGCGGTGCATGAGCACCTTGCGCTTGCGGCGCGGGGCGTGGTTGGTCCAGGTCCCCTGCGTGTACTCGGGGATGTGCACGTGCTGGAGCCACACCTCGCCGTCGTCGACGGTGGCGAAGCCGTCGACCAGCGACGCCCGGCCGGCGCGCAGGCTCTTCACCTCGGTGCCGGTGAGCACCAGGCCGACCTCGTAGGTGTCGAGGATCGAGTAGTCGTGCCGCGCCTTCTTGTTCTGGGCGATCAGCTTGCGCCCCTGTTCCCGCGGCATATCCCCAGGTTACCGGGCCGGTGCCCGCCCACCGTCGGACACCGCGACCTCCCGGCGCAGCTGCGCGTAGGTGGGCGCCTGCACCGGGAGGAAGGCGACCTCGCGCACCCGGCGGGCGGTGTCGCTGCCGGCCAGGTAGCCCGCTCCCCCGGCGACCGCCGACTCCAGCCGCACCGCGTCGGCGGCCAGGTCCAGCGCGGCCAGCCGCAGCCGGGCCAGGTCGCCGGGGTGCACGCCCACCCGGTCGCCGGCGAGGTCCTCCAGCCGCCGCACGGTGTCGTCGCGCCGCTCGCCCAGGGCGTCGCCGTCGGCCCGCAGCACGGCGGGCCGGTGCTCGGTCGAGGCGGCCAGCGCGGCGTCGGTGACGCCGACGGCCATCGCGGTCTGCATCAGCAGCATCGCCGGCCGACACACCGCCATGAAGGAGGCGAGGTCGTCGCTGAGCACCTGCCCCGGGCCGATCGCGACGCCGTCGAGCTCCAGCCCGCCGGTGCCGGTGCCGTTGAGGCCGAGCAGGTCGTAGAGCGCGGTCGGGGTCACGCCGTCGTCGGTGCGCCGCAGGCACACGACCAGCCGGCCCTCGTCGGGGATCCGCGCGGGGGTGACCACGACGGCGTCGTCGAAGAGGTTCGACGCCCACGCGACCGTGCCCGACAGCCGCCAGCCGTCCCCGTCGCGGGTGGCGGTGACCGGCAGCGTGCCGGTGCCGGCGAGGTCGGCGACCGCCGGGGCCATCGCGCTGGCGCCGGCCACTGTGCAGGCGCGCAGCCCCTTGGCCAGGGCGCCGAGCGGTCCGGAATGCGTGGCGCCGCCCAGGTACTCGATCACCATCCGCTGGGACCAGGCGGCGAAGGCGGTGGCCAGCGACACCGACGCCAGCCGGCGGACCATCCGCACCGCGGTCAGCAGCTCCTCGGTGGGGTCCTCGTCGTCGGACCCGAACGCGCCGACCCCGCCGAGCCGCCGCAGCGCGGCGCGGACGTCGGCGCGGCCGGCGTCGACGTCGCCCGCCCCCGCTGCCGCCTGCTCGTGGACACCGCTGACGTCGACCGTCGTCATGCCCGCTGTCTACCCGCCTCCGGCCCCGCCCGCGACGGGAGGCGGCGAACCCGCTAGAGACGCACGTAGAGGCGCAGCGTGACGTAGGCGGCGACCGCGGCCAGGCCCACGCCGGCACCGGCGATGATCGGGCTGATCGTGGCGATGGCGCTCCAGTCGACCGGCGGGATGATGCCCGCCTTGATCGGCCCGGCCAGCGTCCGGTCGACGAAGAGCACCTTGGTCAGCACCAGGCCGCCCACCGCGAGCGCCGCGCCGATGAGCCCGGCGAGCGCCGCCTCGAGGATGAACGGCAGCTGGGTGTACCAGCGGGAGGCACCGACCAGGCGCATGATGTTGGTCTCGTTGCGCCGGTTGAACGCCGCCAGCTGGATCGTGTTGGAGATCAGCAGCAGCGCCGCCAGCGCCTGGACCACCGCCACGGCGATGGTCGCGTTGCGGGCGCCGTTGAGCAGGCTGAACAGCCGGTCGAGGAAGTCGCCCTCGTCGCGGACCTGGTCCACGCCGTTCTGCCCGTTGGGGAACTCCGCGGCGATGACCTCGTAGCGCTCGGGGTTGACCAGCTCCACCCGGAAGCTCTCCGGCAGCGCGTCCGGCGGCGTGTTCTCGACCAGCTCGGGCTGCTGGGAGAACTGCTGCCGGAAGCGCTCGTAGGCCTCCTCCTTGGACTCGTAGAGGAAGGTGGCCACCTCCGGCGAGTCGGCGAGCTGGGTCTCGATGGCGCTGCGCTGCTCGTCGGTGACGCCGTCGGCCAGGAAGATGGAGACCTGCACCTTGTCGTAGTAGATCTCCTTCATGTCGGAGATCATCCCGGCGATGAGCAGGCCGGTCCCCATGAGACCGAGCGAGATGGCCGTGGTCAGGATCATCGCGACCGTCATGGTCAGGTTGCGACGCAGCCCGGTGGCCACCTCGGAGAGGACGAAGTTGACGCGCATGGGTTCCCTGTCGTGAGGTGCAGGTCGTGGCGGGGGGCGACCGTCAGCGGCCGACGCCGTAGACGCCGCGCGACTGGTCGCGGGTGATCTGGCCCCCGTTGAGCTCGATGACGCGGCGGCGCATGGAGTCGACGATGTGGTAGTCGTGCGTCGCCATGATCACGGTGGTGCCGGTGCGGTTGATCCGCTCCAGCAGCAGCATGATCCCTTCGCTGGTGTCCGGGTCCAGGTTGCCGGTGGGCTCGTCGGCGAGCAGCACCAGCGGCCGGTTGACGAACGCGCGGGCGATCGCGACCCGCTGCTGCTCACCACCGGAGAGCTCGTGCGGCAGCCGGTTGGCCTTCCCGTCGAGCCCGACCATCTCCAGCACCTCGGGCACGACCCGCTTGATCGTGCGGTGCGGCTTGTTGATGACCTCGAGGGCGAAGGCCACGTTCTCCGCGACGGTGCGGTTGCGGAGCAGGCGGAAGTCCTGGAAGACGCAGCCCATGGTGCGGCGGAGCTTGGGCACCTGCCACTTGCTCATGCCGTTGAGGGTCTTGCCGTTGACCGTGATCGTCCCGCGGGTGGGGTCGTCCTCCTTGAGCAGCAGCCGGAGGAACGTCGACTTGCCGGAGCCCGAGGAGCCGATGAGGAAGACGAACTCCCCCTTGTCGATCTCCGTCGTCACGTCATCGAGGGCCGGCCGGGGGCTGGCCGGGTAGAGCTTGGTGACGTGTTGCAATTCGATCACGAGGGGCCACGGTACCTGTCCGGAGCCGCACCCTGGTCGGTTCGCACCGAGACGCTCCGGGAGCGATTCCGCGACCTCCCCCGCTACCCAGCGGGATCGGCCCGCCAACCGCGCCGCGGTGTGACGGAGGCGATGCTCAGCTGGCCGGCACGCTCTCCTGCTGACGGCGCCAGCGGATGCCGGCCTCGATGAACGCGTCGATGTCGCCGTCGAGGACCGCCGTGGTGTTCCCGGTCTCCTGCTCGGTCCGCAGGTCCTTGACCATCTGGTAGGGGTGCAGCACGTAGGAGCGCATCTGGTTGCCCCAGCTCGAGCCCTCGCCCTTGAGCGCGTCCATCGCGGCGCGCTGCTCCTCCTGCCGCTTGGCCAGCAGCCGCGCCTGCAGCACGCGCATCGCCGCGGCCCGGTTCTGGATCTGGCTCTTCTCGTTCTGGCAGGAGACGACGATGCCGGTGGGCAGGTGGGTGATCCGCACGGCGGAGTCGGTGGTGTTCACGCTCTGCCCGCCCGGCCCGCTCGACCGGAACACGTCGATGCGGATCTCGTTCTCCGGGATCTCGACGTGGTCGGTCTGCTCGACGACGGGCAGCACCTCGACGCCGGCGAACGAGGTCTGCCGGCGGCCCTGGTTGTCGAAGGGCGAGATGCGCACCAGCCGGTGGGTGCCCTGCTCGACCGAGAGGGTGCCGTAGGCGTAGGGCTGCTTGACGGCGAAGGTCGCCGACTTGATGCCGGCCTCCTCCGCGTAGCTGGTGTCGTAGACCTCGACGGCGTACTTGTGCCGCTCGGCCCAGCGCAGGTACATCCGCATGAGCATCTCGGCGAAGTCGGCGGCGTCGACCCCGCCGGCCTCCGAGCGGATGGTCACCAGCGCCTCGCGGGAGTCGTACTCGCCGTTGAGCAGCGTGCGGACCTCGAGCTCGTCGATCGCCTTGCGCAGCGCCTCGAGCTCCCGCTCGGCCTCGGCGGTGGTGGCCTCGTCGTTCTCCTCCGCGGCCATCTCGTGCAGCAGGCCCACGTCGTCGAGCCGGCTGCGCAGCTCCTCCACCCGGCGCAGGTCGCCCTGCAGGTAGGACAGCCGCGAGGTCAGCGCCTGGGCGGCCTCGACGTCGTTCCAGAGGTCGGGCGCGGCCGCCTGCTGCTCGAGGTCGGCGACCTCCCGGCGGAGCCGGTCGACGTCGAGGACGGACTCGATGCTCCGGAGGGTCGTGTCGAGCTCGTCGAGGACGACGGCGAAGTCTGCGGCCACGTCGATCCAGGGTAGTGCGCCCGGGGGCGGCCGGTGCCGGGCGGCAGGGTCAGCCGATCACCTCGGTCATCCACCCGGGGACGGCGTCGGGCGGGCGGGGGAAGTCACGCAGCTCGGCGACCAGCGCCTCCCGCGGCAGCGGCGGGCCGGCGGGCACGGCCTCGGCGTTGAACAGCGGCAGCAGCCGGCCGGTGGACCGGTCGAGCACCATCTCGGTCTGCAGCCATGTGCCGCGCTCGGGCGTCCACATGACCCGCTTGAGCTCCTCGACCCGCGCCCGGACGGCGTCGGTCACCGGCACCGGCACCGGCGGCCCGTCGCCGGGCTCCGCGGTGAGCTGGTCGCGACGGACGTCGCCGACCACCGTGGCGCGGTAGCGCAGCCGCGCCGCGTCCGCCGGCGCGGCGGCCAGCAGGGCCGCGCCGAGCTCGCGGAGGACGGCGGTGGTGTCGCGGGCGGCCGGTGTCACGGCCGCCATCCTCGCAGCGGGCCGCCGGGTGGCCGGGGGCGGCGCCGGGTATCCCCCCGGCATGAGCGAGCCCCGGCGCCGGCGGACCCGCGAGGAGTACGCGCGCGGCCTGCCCGACCACCACGACCCGACGGCGGGCATCGGCGGCGCGGCGCCGGCGCAGTCGGCGCTCACCCTGCGGCTGGTCCTCGCCGCGTTCGGGCTGGTCACCTGCGTCGTGTTCGGGGTCCTGTGGCTGCGCACCGACCTGCCGTCCTGGCCCGCGGTGCTGCTGTTCGTCCTCGCCGCGGTGGCGCTGGTCGACCTGGTCGTGGTGGCCCGGCGGAAGGCGCGCGGCGAGCCCGGTTGACCGGCCCCGCGGAAGGTGACGGCGGCCACGGTGGTTGCAGCCGCACGTCACCGCCGTCCGGGAGGAGCCCGCCCATGCGCGCCGTCGTCTACACCGAGTACGGGGAGCCCGAGGTCGTGGGCGTCGGGGAGGTCGACGAGCCGCACGCCGGGCCGGGCCGGGTCCGCATCGCCGTCCGGGCGGCGAGCGTCAACCCGATCGACTGGAAGCAGGTCACCGGGCTGACGGCCCGCGGCGGCGCGCCGGCGGGGCCGACCGTGCCGGGCTTCGACGCGGCCGGGGTCGTCGACGAGGTCGGCGAGGGCGTGACCGGCGTCGCCGTCGGCGACGCGGTGTTCGGGCTGGGCCGCGCCACGGCCGCCGAGCACGCCGTCCTCACCGCGTGGGCGCCCGCGCCGCCGAGCGTGGACCTCGCGGCCGCGGCCGGGCTCGGCGTCGCCGGGGAGACCGCCGTCCGCGTCCTCGACCTGCTGGGGCTGCCCGAGGGCTCCACCGTCGTCGTCGACGGCGCCAGCGGCGGGGTCGGCATCGCCGCCGTGCAGGTCGCCCTCAGCCGGGGGCTGCGCGTCGTGGGCACCTCGTCGCAGGCCAACACCGAGTTCGTCCGCTCCCTCGGCGCCCTGGCCACCACCTACGGCGAGGGCCTGCCGGAGCGGGTGCGCGAGCTCGTGCCGGACGGGGTCGACGGCGCCGTCGACACCGCGGGGCGGGGATCGGTGCGCGACCTGGTCACCCTCACCGGCGACCCCGGGCGGGTGGTCACCACCGCCGACTTCGGCGCCGGCGACCTCGGCGTGCAGGTGACCACGAGCAGCGAGGGCGCCGAGCCCCGGCTGGCCGAGATCGCGCGGCTCGTGGCGGAGGGCAGACTGCAGCTGCCGGTCGCGGGCACCTACCCCTTCGAGCGGACCGCCGACGCGCTGCGGCGCAGCCGCGAGGGGCACGTGCGCGGCAAGCTGCTGCTGACCCCCTAGGGTTCGCGGGTCTCGGCGAGCACCCAGCGCAGGTAGCCGGGATCGCCGTCGGCGACCGGCAGGGCGAGCACGCACGGGACGTCGTAGGGGTGCAGCTCGCGGGTGCGCGCGACCAGCGCCGGCACCAGGGAGCGGCGGGTGTGCAGCGCGACCCGGGCCTCGGCCTCGTCGTGCACCGCCCCCTCCCAGCGGTACACCGAGCGGATCGCCGCGAGCTGCTGCCCGCAGGCGGCCAGCCGCTCCTCGACCAGCGTCCGCGCGTAGCCGGCCAGCCAGTCGGCGTCCGGCCCGGTGACGACGACCTCGACCACCTCGGTCTCCACGCCCCCATCCTGCGGTGCGTGCGCCGGTGCCCGCGGGGTAGGGGCCGCCCATGAGCGACGACCTGACGATCGACGTCGACGGCGACCAGTACGTGCTGCGCCAGGGAACCGAGGGCCTGCAGGTGGGCCGCCGCGTCGGCGGGGAGGTGACCTGGCTCGACGACGTCGACCCCGCGCTGCTGCCCGAGGCCGCCCGCGCCGCCCTGGCCGAGGGCGACACCGCCAACCCGGCGCTGCAGACCGCGATCGGCGGCATCGTGCAGGCCGAGGTCGAGCGCGGCGGCTGACCCCGGGGTCCGGACCCCGGGGTCCGGACCCCGGGCGTCGGGATGAGGTCGTGGGGCCCTGCGTCGCGGGACCTCCGGCCCGGCTCACCGGGCGCGCGGACCGCCCAGGATCGGATCGGGAGTCCCGGGGCGGACCGTCAGGTGCCCTCCGGCAGGGACTTCCGACCCGTTCCGGCGCCCCGTGACCGCCCTAGCGTGATCACCGGACGCCGATCACCCGGCGCCCGAGGCGCCCACCCAGGGAGTCGCCATGACCACGCCCGTCGACCGCCCGCCCGCCGCGGACGAGGAGACCCAGCGGCCCTCCGACGAACCGGCCACCCCGCTCACCCCCGAGAAGCGCGGCATCGAGGAGCGCAGCTGGGTGCTGTTCGCCGTCGTGGTGGCGTTCATCCTGCTCGCCTTCACCGGGATGATCGTGCTCACCGCGCTCGGCGGCGGCACGGACTACGCGCCCTGGAGCGAGTGACGCACCGGCGGGGTCAGCCGGCCACCAGCTCCAGGGCCGCCTCCGGCCACCACTGACCCGCCGGCGGGCCGCCGCCGCAGGTGCCGTCGGAGTCGCCGGGCTGCTTGATCCACAGCAGTGCGTCCAGGCGGTCGACGTCGGTCGAGGTCGTCGGCGGCTCACCGAGCGTCCGCCCCGGCGGGTTGCACCAGCGGCCCTCGTCGCTGTCGGCGGTCTCCGGCGGGCCGGAACCGTTGCGGCTGGTGTCGACGACGAAGTGCGCCGGCGGCGCTCCCTCGGGGGCGCCCTCCTCGAGCGCCTGCGAGAGCTCCGTCCCGTACTCCGTGCTGGCCGCGGTCGTCTCGTAGTTGGCGACGTTGAGCGAGAACCCGTCGGCCGAGTCGATCCCGCTGCTGCGCAGGGCGTCGGCGAGCACCGGCAGGTCCTGGATCCAGCTGGCGTTGCCGGCGTCGAGGTAGATCCGGGCGCCGGGCTGCCGGTCGAGGATCTCCACCGCCTGGGAGAGCACCTCGTAGCGGGCCGCAGCGTCGAGCCCCGGGCAGCCCACCACGGCCTGCGGGACGGCGTCGGGCTCCAGCACGACGACGGCGGGACGGTCGCCGAGCGCCGCGGCGAAGCTGCCGATCCAGGCGAGGTAGGCGTCGGTGTCGGGGGCGCCGCCGCTGGAGTAGGAGCCGCAGTCGCGTCCCGGCACGTTGTAGGCCACCAGGACCGGCAGCTGCCCGGCCGCGTCGGCGGCCAGCGAGATCTCCTCGACCGCCGGATAGGGGTTGTCGTTCGTGGCGATCCAGGTGGCGGTCGGCTGCTCGGCCAGCTCGGCGAGCGCCTCGGCGTCCTCGGTCCGCCCCTCGGCCCGCGCCTGCTCCACCGCGACGGGTCCGTGGCCCTCGGGGTTGAGCCACAGCTCCTCGCCCGCCAGGGCGCTCCGGCCCTGGCTGTCCTGCTCGGGAGCGGCGGGCTCGGGGTCGGCCGTGCCGCCGCCGCAGGCGACCGCGGTGCCGGCCACGACGGCCAGCACCGCGGCGCGCAGCGACCGCCGGCGCGGGGGTGCTGCGGTCATCCCACGTGCACCCAGCGCGCCGGGGAGGGGACGCCCTCGTCGTCGACCACGACCAACATGTACCAGCCCGAGGGGGTCAGCCCCTCCTCCTCGGGGACGGTCAGCTCGACCGTCCCGCTGCCGCAGCAGCCGTCCGGGCAGGAGCCGCCGCCGTCGGCGGCCTGGTGACCGGCGCCGCCGTGGGCGGCGTGCGCACCGGAGGCGTCCTCGGGGCAGGACCCCGGCCCGACCTCGAGCGCGACGGACCGCTGCTCGGGGTCGGTCTGGTGGGTCACGGCGCTGGGCCGCATCAGCCGGGCCTCGGCGACGCTGCCCTCGGTCTCGACCCGGAAGCTGCTCCCCCGGCCGATCTCCTGCGGGGCCTCGGTGATGGCCGGCCGGTCCCCGGCGAACAGGTAGGGCGGGGAGTAGATCTCGATACGGGTGTCGAACCGGCCGGGGATGGTGTTCTCCTCGTCGGAGAACAGCGGGTCCGAGCCCATGGTCATGACCCGCCCGTCGGGCAGCAGCAGCGCGGTCGCGTGGTAGTTGCGACCCACCTCGTTGGGCGCCGCCTCGTGCAGGTGGCCGCTGTGCGGGTCGTACCGCGTGGTCAGGAACAGGTCGCTCTGCGAGTTGCCGCGGTAGCCGACCGAACCCCCGGTGAGCAGCGTGGTGTCGTCGGGCAGCGTCACCGCGTTGACGTAGCGGGCCGGGCTCGGGTAGTCGACGCCGGCGGGCTCGTAGCGCGGCTCGGGCTCGCTGAGGTCGACGACGTCGAAGCGGGCCGTGGACTCCTCGCTGTCGCCGACGCCGCCACCACCGACGATGCCGACCCGCTGGTCCTGCACCGGCGCGAGCATGAACGAGGTGCTGGTCTCGTTGAACTCCGGGTCGCGCAGGCCCTCGACGTCCTGCCAGCTGTTGTCCCGCAAGTCCCAGATGCCCGGCTGGCGGCCCTCCTCGGCCGGCCCGTAGCCGGTGTTGGAGCCGCTGTAGAACACCCGGTGGCCGTCGGCGAGGCGGAACAGCGCGGGGTAGGTCGGGAAGTAGCGCTCCAGGTCGGGGCGGTTCTCCCAGGTGCGGGTGGCCGGGTCGTAGACCTCGTTGTCGCCGTCGACGACCTGGCCGTACTCGTCGAGGCCGGAGACGGCGAGCACGCCGCCGTCCTCGAGGCCCACGAGCGTCGGGTACCAGCGCGACTCGGTCAGCCGCTCGGTCTCGACGTAGCGCTCACTGGCGACGTCGTACTCGTAGGAGGCGTCGAGGCCGGTGTAGTTCTGCTTGTCCAGGGTGATCGTGTCGCCCTGGCCGTAGAGCGTGGACCGCTCCTCCGGGCTGAACTCCTCGACCTGGAACTGCTGGCCGCCCCGGACGACGGCCTGCTCGCCCTCTTCCTCGGCCTCGATCCACACCTCCATCTCGCCGGCCATGGAGCTGCCGTCGGGCATGAGGTGCGCGGGTGGCACCGTGACCTCCTCGGCGGTCACGTACGCGTTGCCCAGCGCGGTGAAGCGGGTGCCCGCGGGCAGGGTCACCGGGCCGTCGAGGCGCTCGTTCTTGACGGTGAGGACGCCGGCGGCGTGCGTGACGTCGTCGGCGAGGACCTCGTAGTCGCGGGTGCCGCCCGCGACGAGCAGGTTGCCGTTGGGCAGGTAGGCGTGCCCGGAGCAGAACAGGTCCTCCGGCGTCGGGATCTCCTCGGCCTCTCCGCTGACCGGGTCCCAGAGGATGGTCCGGAAGGTGCCGGCCTCGAAGTCGCGGGCGTTGTTGCCCGACCCCGCGATGAGCAGCACGTCGCCGGTGTGGAGCAGGGCGGCGTGCACGGCCTGGCCGCGGTACTCCTCGGGCAGCTCGATGGTCTCCCAGGAGCCGTACTCCGCCTGGTAGTCGGGGCGGCTGCGCTGGTAGTCGGTGTAGACCTCCTCGGCGACGGCCGTCACGACCGGGCCGTTGGCGGCCACCAGCCCGGCCACCGCGGCGGCGACCAGGGCGGCGTTGCGCAGCCGCCGCGCGGGGCGCGGCCTGCGTCGGGTCATCGGGTGCTCTCCTGGGTCTGGGGGACGTCGACGAGCCGGTTGCCGACGAACCGGACGGCCGGCGCGGCGAGGGCCGGCGCCGGGACGACGTCGGGTGCGGGCAGGGCCGGGGCCGGCGTGCGCAGGCGTGCGCGCGCCCGCCCGGCGCTCCAGAGGGCGACCGGCAGCAGGGCCATGGCGAGGCTCAGCAGCGCCCAGACGCGGATGGCCGGGTGGGTGTGGCCGAGCAGTTGCGAGGCCGCGAGCGCGACCACCAGGACGGCGGCCCAGCCCAGGTGCCGGCCGAAGACGCCGAGCCGGTCACCGCTGACCGCGCCCTTGCGGGTGACGTGGAACCCGGTGCTGCGGTTGCGCACCGCGGCGAGGAAGGCGCTGACGTAGATCGGCGCCGACATCACCGAGATGGCCATCCCGCTGACCCCCGAGGACCCCTCCTCCTCGTGCGGGCTGACGTTGTGCTTGCGGTTCCAGAAGTAGACGGCGACCTGCAGCACCGCGGCGTTGACGTAGAGCATCAGCCACAGCTGGGCGGGCACCATCAGGCCCGCGACGCCGGTGAGCAGGTAGGCGACCAGGTTGGTGATGCCGAGCACCCAGCTGATCGCAGCGGCCGGGTAGTACGACATCAGCAGCGCGTAGTGCGTCAGCCGGCGCAACGGCATCCGCGGGACCAGCCGCCAGAACCGGCGGAGGACGACCTCGTCGGTCCCGCGGGCCCAGCGGCCCTGCTGGGTGAAGTAGTCACGCCAGGTGCTCGGGCCCTCGCCGACCGCCAGGACGTCGGGGGTGTACACCGACTTCCACCGCGCCCCGGTCTGTGGGTTGCGGGCGGCGTGCCAGACGAGGCTGGTCGCGGCGTCCTCGGTGATGGAGTCCTGCAGCCCGCCGACGGCCCGCAGCGCCGAGATCCGCACCGCGTTGTTGGTGCCGACGAACATCGCGCTGGTCGACCGGTTCGCCGCCCGCTGCAGGACGCTGTGGAACAGGTACTGCTGGGACTCGGCGGCCCGGGTGACGAGGTTGTCGTAGTTGCCGTAGACCTGCGGCCCCACGACGAAGGCGACGTCGGGGTCGTGGAAGTAGCCCATGAGCCGCTCGGCCATGTTCGGCATCGGCACGTGGTCGGTGTCCACCGACACCCAGAAGTCGTACTCGGCGCCGTGGGCCTCGAGCCAGGCGTTGTAGTTGCCGTGCTTGGTGCGTGCCTTGTGCCGGCCCGAGCTCTGGTTCCACCGCGGCACCCCGGCCCGGCTGAAGTGCCGGACGCCGAGCTCGGCGCACATGGCCCGCACGGCCGGGTCGTCGCCCTCGTCGAGCAGCCAGACGTCGAACGTGCCCTCGTACCGGACGGCGACGGCGGCCTCGAGGGTCCGCCGCACCATCTCGATGGGCTCCGAGCCCGGCACGATCGTGGTGATGAACGCCAGGCGCTGACCGGTCAGCGGGGTCATCGGGACCGGGTCGCGGGCGTTGAGCGTGGCCACGGCCAGGGTGCAGACGTTGAGCAGCCGCAGCCCCTCGATGACGGCGATGCTGCCGATGAGCGCCATGGCCAGGTACGCCTGCCAGCCGCCGGTGAACACCGGGTGGTTGGCCGGCCGCAGCAGGAAGGCGAGGAACAGGACCTCGAAGAGCAGGGCCGTCGACACCAGCAGCCAGGCCCGCACGCGCGCCCCGCCCCGGGTGACCGGGCGGAAGCGGACGCGGTGGTCCGCGGCCGGCTCCTGCAGCGGTCCGGCGAGCTCGCTGAAGTCGTCGTAGGGGTAGTCCGTCCGGGTGTCGAGGTCAGCCACGCCGGGACGTGACCGGGAGGCTGCCTCCTTCCCGGAGGGCGACCGACGACGACGGCACGCGGCACGACGGAGGAGCTGTGACAGGCAAGAGCGAACCCATTCGTCGGTGGAGCGGTCCGGGCGCGCGCACACGGCGCAGCGCCCGGCGGACAGGCAGGACCAGAGGACCCGCGGTACGGGGCCGGCCGGGGCTGCCGTCCGTGGCAGGCTCCGGCGCCCGGTGCCGCACCCGCGCGCCGCTGCGCGGGGTCGGGGGGAGCCGATCGGTCCTCTCGCTGGCACCCGGTCGGGCGCCTGACGCACCGTAAGCGCGCTAGATCGTCAGATGCCGCACCGATCGGGGGAACCTGCGCTTGGACCCGCTCTACGCGGGGTGTCGCGCACGAGTTAGTCGGTTGTCATCACCCTTCGTGACGATTGTGGAGATCACGAGAGTGGCTCTCGTCACTCCCCGAACACGAAAGGGGGATGTCCGGGCTCCGGGCGGCGCGGGTCGCGACCCCGGCATCGGCCGGCCGGACCCGCCGTCGCGGCCCGTGGGGACGGCTCGGACGACCCTCCTCGTGGCGGGTCACTGCTGGGCGGCGAACCGGTCCTCGAGGAGGCGGTTGACACTGCGCTCCGCCTCGTCGACGGCGCGGCTGTTCTCCGCGCTCGGGCACCGGTCCCACGAGCTGCGGGCGACGCCGAGCGCGATGTAGGCGACCGAGATGTCGAGGTCGAGCTGGTCGATGCTGGTGATGGTCGGGCTCATGACGACCTCCTGGCCAACGGTGCCTGTGAGCTGCACGTTAGGACGCAGGTATGACGGTTCTGATACGCCGGGGTCATCGGCGGATGCCGATCCGTTCCGTCCGGCACTCCCTCCCCCTAGCGTCGGCACCGACCAGTCCGAGGACGGCGGAAGGGGACCCCATGACCGGCTCGACCACCCTCACCCGCGAGCGGGCCGACCTGATCGAGTCGCTGCGGCGGCACCGGGCGTTCCTGCGCTTCACCGTCCGCGATCTCACCGACGAGCAGGCGACGCGGCGGCCGACCGTCAGCGCGCTCAACCTGGCCGGGCTGATCAAGCACGTGGCGGCCACGGAGGCCGGCTGGGTGCGGTTCGCCGAGGGCGGCGCCGAGGCGATGCACCGCAACTGGGGCCCCGACGCCGCGACCCGGCACTGGCACCTCGCGCCCGGCGAGACGCTGGCCGGCGTGCTGGCCGACTACGAGGAGGTCGCCCGGCACACCGACGAGCTCGTCGCCACGCTCGACCTGGACGCCGAGCACGCGCTGCCGGAGGCGCCCTGGTTCGAGCCGGGCGCCAGCTGGTCGGTCCGGCGCGTGTTCCTCCACGTCATCGCGGAGACCGCCCAGCACGCCGGTCACGCCGACATCCTGCGGGAGTCGATCGACGGCCAGAAGACGATGGGCTGACCTCCGACATGTCGGGGGACGTCCACCGGCGCGCCGAGGAGACCGGCGAGGGCCTGGAGGAGCCGGTGCCGGCGGGGGTCGTCGAGGACGCCGGTGGGCAACGGCCGGCCGCCGTGGTGTCGGAGGTCCGGGCACACCTGGAGCGCGGCGCCGGTGCGGGGTTCAGCACGTTCTCGTCGGCCGACGTGGTCCGCGCCGACCGCGACAGCGGGTGAAGGTGCTCGACGCGTCCGCCAGCGCGAGGCGACATCGGATTTCCGGCGCTCAAGTCAGGGACGGTTCAGGGTCACCGGTACCGCGCTGGTCCATCTGCCACGCGGCGAGAGCCTGCGCGAAGGGGCTGAAGAACCACGCTGCAGCGACGACGCACACCAGGGACCGACTGCGTGCGCGGCTGCAACCCCTGGTGCCCGGCGGGTGATGGCCCCCCGACGCGCACCCGCTCGTGAAGGCCACACACAGGAGCGTCATCGGGGCGAAGACCATCGACAGCACGCCACCCAGGTGCAGCTATCCACCGACGTACGGGACCGTCGTCGGCCACAGGTCCTTGGGGTCGTGGTAGCCGCCTCCGACCTCGGCCAACGGGAAGCGATCGAGGTCGTTGACGAAGTAGGGCAGCACGACGAGCGTGGCGTACGCCGCGACAGACGCGATGGCGAGAGCGGCCAGCCAGACAGCACCGCGGACGGTGGTCACTCATCCGTCACCTTGCCGTCGACCTTCTCGGTCCTCCTTCTCCGCCCTCTCCTGGATGGCGACAGGTCCAATTGCCCGTTGAGGATCCGCAGCCGCCCCTCGGTCAGCGGGGTCCTGTCCGCCTCCCGGTACACCGCGTACTTCTGCTCGAGCTCAGCTGGGACGCGACGCTCTTCCGCTGCATGGTGCATGTCCTGGCGGTCCTCGTCGGTGATCCAGACGATCGCCATGGCGCACGCCAGGCCATTAGGCCCAATCGAGCCGCGTCACCTTGCTCACACCTGGGTGTCAGCTCAGCGAGCATGCGGCACCCGCCCAGTTCCTTGAGCAACACCACGTGGTCGAGGGCGGAGGTCGTTGAGGCCGAAGCGACGCGACCAAGCCCGATGCCGATCACACGCGCGCTCGTGGCTGATGGCTCTTGGCATGTCCTGCGGCCCGCCTGCGGACCAACGAGACAGGTCACGCCTCGGAGCCCAGCAGGGCAAGCGCCCTGCCAGTAACGCGCAATCGGAACGGTGACGCCCTGGTGACGGACCCGTGACGCCAGGTCGGCCAATATCACGTTGCCTATTAGTGAAGGCGTTGAACGGACGACCACGGCGTCGTCCTCACCCTTTCCGGATGCCACGGGAGCGGAATGGTGACTGATCAGGGCCAGTCTGTCGGACCGGCAACGAAGTCGCGTTGGCTGACTTCGGAGAAGGTCGCCGTGTATCTGATCGCCCCGCTACTCGTCGCTCTGGTGGCCGCAGCATTCACGTGGTGGATGAGTCGACCGCGCACCGAGCTCGAGATCGTCGACATTGCGGTGCAAGACGGCTCCATCGCGGTCGGCCAACGAGAAGGCGAATTCAAGATAGTGGCACCCCGATTGCAGGTCGTATTACGCAATGTCGGTGATCAGGTCTCCGTAGTGGATGGCGCGCGGCTTCAGATTCTCGACCATGCCTTCTTCGACGTTTGCGAAGCTGGCGGCGCGCTGATGGTCAGCCAGACGTATGACGTGACGCTGCCCCTTGACCCGCAGCCCAATCAGATCCTGGACGTTGACGTCGCCCAGGAGATCGAACCCGGCCAAGCCGATCGGTTCGAATTCTCCATGCAGGTGCCCGAGCCTGAGAACGTAGTGGGCACTCACATGTACAGAGTGCAGATATCTCTGACCCGTGATGGCAACTCCGATGTACTCGACGCAGGCGTGGCCATCCTCGGCGCCCCTCATATGGCAATTGATGCCTTGTGGGTTACGGACGAAGACCTTGAGATCCCCGGGCCCGTCGGAGCGTGCTACCGCGACCTACACGAAGAGTATCTACGAGTGCAGCAGTGGGAAGGTGAGAAGTCGCAGCAACTCGGGACTGCACCTGACGACATCCTGCGCGACGAACCGCCAAACTGAGGGCACCGTCGTGCGGCATTCATCCCTTCACGTCGTTCCTTTAGCGGTTGGTGGACCTGCGCGGTGACATGACCGCCCACAACGCCTGGTACGTCGCGCTGGCCGAGGCTCTGGGCGCACCGCTGATCACCGCTGCGCAGTTCTCAGTCCCGAGGAGGCACTCGGCCGCTGAGCCGTGGACGGCTCAGCGGTCGACGTAGCGGTCGGTCTCGACGACGAACTGGCCGGTGGCGGTGTTGGCGTCGACGAACTCCGGCAGCAGCGGGATCCGCACGGTCACCGTGGCGCACACGGAGAACTCCTCCCCCGGCGCCAGCGACGGCGCGTAGCCCCCCGCCGCCGCACAGTCGGCGCCGGCCGGGACGTAGACCAGCCGCACGTCAGACGCCTCCACCGACTGGTCGGCCACCGCCAGCTGCGCGGCCCGCTCGGCCCGCGCCAGCCCGGAGACGGCGTCCGGCGCGGTGGCCAGCGCGCGCCCGGCCTCCCGCGCGGCCGCGGTCGCGGCGAACACCCCGCGCTGCACCGCGGAGAACCCGGCCACCACGTACACCAGCGGCACGAACACCACCAGCGCCACGAACACGAACTCCACCAGAGCCGAGCCCCGCTCCCCGGCGACCTGCCCGAGCCGGGCGCGCAGCCACCTCACGCCGCCTCCTCCACCGCCCGGCCGGTGACCTCCAGCGGCAGCACGTCACCCAGTCCGGCCAGCAGCGTCGGCACCGCGCCGGTGCAGCGCACCGTCACCAGCACCAGCCCGGTCGGGTCGACCTCCTCCGCGGCGGTGCACACCAGCCCCTCGGCGGTGCCGGTCGACGTCGCCCGGGCCACCGTCGCCAGCGCCCGGCCGGTCGCCGCCGACGTCGGCACGTCGGCGTTGGCCGCGTACCGGGCACCCTCCTGCGCGCTGGCGGTCACCACGTTGCGCACGTGCACGTAGACCGCCACCTGCAGCACCGCCAGCAGCAGCACCACGACCAGCACCGACACCAGCACGAAGTCGACGACGGCGCCGCCTCTCTCGGGGTCCCGCCGTTCAGCCACCGGCCGTGACGGAGGCCAGCGCGTTCTGCACCGCCGACACGATCGCCTCGCGGAACGGCACCAGGATCGCCAGCACCAGCGCCGCGGTCATCACGGTGATCATCACCCAGCCGGGCACGTCGCCCCGCTCGGGATCGTCCTCCCGGAGCCGCGCGGCCAGTGCCGCCGTGAGCGTGAGAAGCCAGGCCAGGGCCCGCATCCGTCGTCCTCCTCGGGTTGTGCCGGCGCTCAGCGCGCCAGCGAGACGATGCTGATCAGCCCCGGGAACAGGGCGAACAGGACGGTGACCGGCAGCACCAGGAAGACGACCGGCACCACAATCGTCAGGAGGACCTAGTCCTATCCGAAGCAAGAGGACCGACTGCCGTACCTACGGCGGCGGGCCGCGCCCTGGCAACCCTGCTTGTCCGGAGAGTCGGCAAGCGTCCAGGGCACCCGCAGCACAACGACCTAGCAGATTTCTGGCCTACCGAAGCGGGACTCCGAACTTCACATGACCCCTCATCTGCCCGCTCCCAGGACATGCGTCACGCCCGCCACCATGCAATCCAGAGGAACGCGAGAAAGACGGCCAGCATCCACATCAGCCAGCTTCCTGGGCTCTTCTTTCCGGGCGCTTCCGCTTCTAGGCCGATGATCATGACCGCTAGGATGCCGAACGCCACGATCATGGAGATGCCGGTGTGCAGCCTCCCGCCTGAGAGACGGGACGTCACCCGCAGGACGACGGACTAGCAGAGGTGTACGGAGCCCTACTTCTCAGAGCGCCGTCGGTCAACAAAGGGGAACAGGATCGTCTCCCTTAGACGTTTTTTGATGGCGAGCTCACTGCCTGGGAAGCGCCTACTCCGGCGGTGACGGCTGCGAGGACGGTGAACATCAGCTGGACGGCCGGAGGCAGATAATCGGCTGAGCTTAGGGCTCCAGCAGCCGCAGCTGCACCAGAGCAAGCGCCAACGATGACGGTCGGCATCATCGGGCTGCGCCGCATGGCTGTACCTCCGAGAGCAACAGCATGACGCATCGAGCCGGCCTTTGCAGCCTCGACCGCGCCGATCGGCAAACGCCCGTGTGCCCCCCAGAGGCACACGCTTAGCGGGCTTACGCCAGCTCGTGTACGCCGCAGAGGGGTCACCCCCCTCGTCGGGGCGAGGCCCATGCGCGCCACAGGCACGCCTCCCCCGCCGCACGGGTGGCAGCGTGTCGCGCGACTGGCGATTGTTGCGAGCGCAGTCACGCTGACGGCAATCTTCGCCGACTCGCCTGACATGACGACGGTCGTGACGACGCTCCTACCCGTGATCCGTTAGGTCCGCCGCCTGGGTGCCTGGCCGGGCGCTCTAGCTCGGCCAGGCATCCAGTGATGCGCAGGGTAGCCATTCCGCAGCCGTCGATGAAAGGCACTTCTACGGACTTCAGTTGCCCCGTCGACACCCGCTCAGCACTGAGGCAGTCCCTCAAGAGCGCCGTCCTCAATCTCGCCGTAGGTCAGGGACGCGTACTGCACCACATTCGGCGACCCCTCGATGCGGATCCAGATATCTGACTCTCGCGACTCCTCACCGGCATTCGTATCCGAGACGACCAACCGGCCCGTCGTCCGACAAAGGGCCGGTGCAGTCTGGTCATGCTCGAAGCTGCCATTGCTGATCTTGTCTTCCGGCCTGTCTTCCACGCCCGGGTAGACACTGATGTACTGCGACCCACCGCCCAGCGAGTCGAACCGGAGGACCGCCTGGCTCGGACTGGCACTGGAAGTAGGGGTCGAGCTTGAAGTAGGTATGGAGGTGGGGGAGGTAGTTGACCCCTGGATTGCAGTCAACGTCACCGCCACCCTGTCCAGTTCCAGCGTGTCCTCGGGGAGTCGTTTTCCGAGGTTGGCGGCCATCCCGTCCCGATTCTGAACCGCCTCCTCGATCGCGCTGTCGTCGCTCGGTGCGGCTACTAGAACGAGCTCATAGGGGTCGGGTAGATCGCTGGACTCTTTGCCTAGACCGACCTCGCGAACGGTCCAATAACCGCGCGCATTGATGTCAACCGGCGACGGGTTTGACGTGGTGGTGTAGTAGTTGCCATTAGGGGCTTTTGAGAGCAGCCACAAGACCCATCCTTCAGTTAGCTCGGCCGAGCCGCTCGCATCTATAGGGCTCGTCACGTCCGCGTCCTCCGCGGGTGCATCGAAGACTGCCGACAAGTCTTCATCCGGCCCCGGTCCCGGTCCCTCATCAATGATGAAGCCGGCAAATAGTGCAGCGATAGTGCTAAGCACACTGCCAACCCCTGCGGCAATGGTCCACCACCGCGGCTTTTTCTGGGTGTATGCGAATATGGCAAATGCAGCAAGAATTGCAGCTAGCCCGATAAGAACGCCGCCCCACCCATCCGCCGTCACGAACTCCCCCAAGTACGTCGCAGGCCATGGTGAGTGGCCTTCGGAAGCGTGCGGTGAGACTAGCTCCCGTGCAGGCGTCACACAGGTTGCGCGAGTGCATGTCGTCTCAACCTGAGTCGAAAGTGCTTTGGCACGGCGTGGGGTGCGGCACCCGACGTCGCACCCCTGCTCGATGCTTAGGCGGTGACGAAGCCTGAGGACAACGGGGACCCGTTCCACCCCGGCGCGCCAGCCGAGCCCGAATCGTGGTTCTACGAGGGCGTCGGCCGAGTGGTCATGGCCTGCGCCTGGCTTGACATGCAGATGGCGGCGCTGGCCTGCCTGCTGACCCGCTCCGAGGACCCGTTCGCGGTGGCGTCCGAGCCGGGCCGTCCGCTGCGGGACTTACGGCGGCTGTCCAGCCAGCTCCCGCGCGGGCCGCTGCCCACGCTGGTGCGGGGACTGGTGCGCGAGGCCGAGGCGCTGGTGGCCGAGCGCAACCGGATCACCCACTCACTCATCACAGGGGGCTGCACGCCAGGCACTCCGTTCATGCTGCTGCACCCCCGGAAGGCGGAGATCGCCGTGGCGCGGCACGAACCCCTGCCCACGTGCGACGAACTGCGGGACCTCGAGCGGCAGATTGACGACCTCACGTGGCGGGTCTGCCACGCTTGCGTGCCTGCCGGCGAGTACGCGCAGGGGACAGCGGACGGCCAGCAGGACACGCGCGGCTGACCCCGGCCGGAGCCTTGCGGCCCGGCGGACCCTGACCCCATGACAGGCCCACGGCGGCAGCCAAGCCAGCCCGAGCGGCGGCTGGTGGACTACGTGCACGGGGTGCTGGCGCAGGCGCGTCCGCCGTTGCCCCAGGACCGGCGACGGCCGGTGCAGCGCACCGGTGGCGGCCCAGCCCACGAGGCGGACGAACAGCGGGCGCAGGACGCGCCGCAGCCGGGGCAGGCCAGGGACGCGGCAGCCGCCCAGGCCGAGCGCGAGATCATGGCCGAGGCCGAGCGGCAGCAGGTCGGCATCCGGTACGCGGCGCAGGCGGTGGCGGTCCGCTGGCACCGGGCGGCCCTCGACGAGGGCTTCGGCTGGGAGGTCGCACACGAGGCGGCCCTGTTCGTCCACGGGGTCGCTACTGCCCTGGTGGACCGCAGACGCAGGCGGGCACAGGACCCGCCCGGCTGACCCCGGCGGGCCTACCTGAGCTCGTAGTCCGGGTTCTCCTGCGCGTGCCGCAGCACCGCTCGCAGCGCCTCGTCGCGGCTGCCAGTCCCGTGGCCGCCCCGCGTGTGAGCCATCCACAGCTCGCCGATCCCGGCGGGCGGCTTGGGGTCCCGGTAGACCATGCCCACCCGGCGGCCCTCCACGTAGACCTCCTCGACCTGCCCGCCGAACTCGGCCCGGAAGCGCCGCACGATGTCGTAGTCCACGCCGGGGACCCTAGAGGCGGCGGCCCGCCCTCCCGGCTCTGCTGCCCGGCCCGCGGCACACCAGCCACACCCGCCGCACCGGCCCCACCTGTCGCTGCGCTACCGGGTGCCGTCGGCCGGGGCAGCGATGCTCCGGTCATGGCACAGGACTACGTGACCGGCAGCGAGCACGATCAGGACGACGCCCCGAAGTTGGGTGACACCGTGGGCAGGGCCAGGACCGTGCCGGCTTGGGCCCACGCGGTGGCCCGCCAGGTGGCCGAGGTTGGCGAGGGGCCGTGGCGGGCCGAGTGCGGAACGACTGTCCGCGTCATCGGGGGGCCGTGGACCCCCGGCCGGGGACTGGGCGCGGGCCGCCCCTGCCCCGATTGCCGGACGCTGGCCGCGGGCTGACCGGCGGGCGCGGCGGCGGTCAGCCTGCCCGTCACTGCTTGGATTCGTTGCCTTCCGGCTCCTGCTGCGCGGACCGGCGACCGAACCGGGAGTCCGCCTTGGGCGTCTGCCCGTTCAGGTAGAGGAGGGCAAGCCCGCCCGCGACAACGAGCGGCCAGGCGATCATGCGCTGCGTCTCGATGCGGTCCGCGCAGAGGGCACGCCAGTCAATATCCTCGCGCCTCAGCCCACCACCGTCGATGTTGGACTCGAGGTCGTCCAGGAACTGCTCGGTGGCCTCGCGCCCGGACAGGTCTAGGGCGCTGCCGCAGCCGACTGCATCCGCTGTAGCTCTGGCCGACAAGGGCAGTAGCAGCAGCAGGCAGCCGATGGCCATGAGGACGCCCGCGACGAAGCGCAGCGCCTTGCGGTTATACACGTTCCTGTACCCCCGTGTTCCGATGACGGCGGGGGCAGTGGAACACGCAACGAAAGGCGAGGTCACCAACAACAGACCGCCGCACACGCTGGCCGAGCCCGCCTGTCCCAGCGGGCGCGACTGTCACGCCAGCACTGGTCAGGCCGCCGGCTCAGCCGCTGTCGCCGTTGCCGGACATGCGCGGGACGAGCGCGAGCCCGCCCCTGTCGTCTCCGCGCCGGGCGCGGAGACTTAGGATCCGACGAAGGCAAACCATCAGGCCGGGGCTGCTCCAGACGACTCCGTGCGCGCAGACTCCCCCGGCGCGCCGCCTACTGAGGGAGTTTCCGACCGCTCCTTATGTATATCCTCTCCGTCCGGAATGTCTTTGTGATCCTTCGGGAACGAGAGTAGGCCGTACACAACAGCGGCCGCAGTGATGATTGCGGGCGTCTGCCAATTCCCCCGCTCCGACACGCCGATGCAATAACACGCAATGCCTGCGATGAAAAATGCGTGCTGGGGCCTGCACGCCTGCGTCAAGAAGACTCTCGGCATTTCTCCTGTGAAGAGGTGAAACTTCACCGGCACTCGGTAGATCGAGGTGTGACGCGCGGCCATTGTCTGGACGATCAGGGGGACCAGTGCCAGCGTCAGGATGCCGAAGACGATGGACAGCCCCAGACACCACAATGCCGCGTCGCGCCATCCCGGCCGTATCTCGAGATTCTTGGATGCGATCCAACCGGCGGCAGCTACGGTAGTGACGAGGAGGTAGTTGCTCCACCGCTCGAATGCGCCTAGGGCCAGGACCTTCGGGTCAGCATCGACGGTACCGCCGGCACCTTGTTGTAACGACATGTCCCCCCCAGTGATGGTCTCGGCCGTATGTCGGGTCGGAACTCACCAAGCCTCGCGGGGGTCGTTGTCAGGCGCAATGGGTTCGACTGCGAGCAGGCCGCCCTTCGGTACGTCAGAAGCTCGGGTCCAAGGCGGTGCGATCATGGGCACCGCCCCTCGGATGGTTCCGAGTGGTGGTGGAAGCCGCCTTGGTGGTTCTTGGCGGCCCGAGCCGGGGTGCACACCGGCGGCGGAGCCCGGCGGGCGGTTGCGCCCGTCCGCCGGGTGCCACCGGGCCCGGGACGGCAGCGGGCCCCGCCAACACCCGGTGGGGGCTGACGGGGGCCCGGTCCGCGCTGGCGGTCATCGCCTCAGCGGCACCGCCTCAGTCGCGCTGGCGCGGTCCGGTCAGGGCGTGACCGGCTGACAGACGACGTTCTCCAACGTGTACGTCTGCCCCTGGATGGTCAGGGTGACCGTGGAGCCCTGCGGGACGAAGTTCCAGCCCAAGTAGAAGAGCCCGGCGTCCACCGGCCCTGTGCTGGCGGTGAACCCGGGCGGGGTCACCACGGCACCGTCAACGGCCCACGCGACGGCGTACGGGTGGTCGAGCAGGTAGTTGTCGAAGACCGCGACGACGCTGCACTGGCCGGGCGCGATCTCGTACGGGTAGGCGAACAGGTTGAGGAAGCGCAGCGGGGGCTCGAGGACCCCGCCGTTGCGGACGTAGGACACGCACGTCCCCTGGTCCGCGAAGGGCCGCCCGGTGGCCGGGTCCACGTACGAGGCGAAGCCACCCTTCTTACAGGCAGCGGCGGGGTCCGCCGAGGGCGCGGCGGTGGCGGTGCCCACCCCGGCGGTGGTCAGCGCGGCGGCCAGGGTGGCAGCGGCGGTCAGGCGGCGGAAGTTCACGGTGCACTCCTTCGGGTTGGCGCGGACCCGACGGCCGGGCAGCCGTCGGGGGTCATGCTGACACCGGGGCCGGGTGGCCCGGTGCCGGTCAGCGGGCGGGCGCGGCGGCGGCCCGCTGCCGGTCCTGGGCGGTCACCGGGTCACCGGCCGCAGCGTGAAGTGGGCCACGTTCACTCGCGTCAAGCCGTTGATCCGCTGGGACAGGCCAATGGACACCTGGGCGCGCTGGTCGCTGGTCCACTCGACGCGAATGTCGCTGGCCTTGGGCAGCACCCGGCGGGTGGCCGTGACGATGGCCTCGTTGAGCACGTCCACGACTGGGCGGGTGTCCGCCGCCAGGTCCACGGGGACGGGCTGGACGCCCCGGATGTGCCCGATCTTCATGCCGGTGGCGTGCAGGGTGTGGGTGGGGTTCACGGGTGGCTCCCTGGTGCGGCTGGTCGGGCCGCTGGTGGTGGGCGGTGCTGCCGGGGTGGTCAGCCCCGGCGGTGCCGGGCGGGGGCCCGGCTCGCAGAGGTTGCCCACCACTGCGCGAATCTGGCAATGCCTCTGCCAGTAGTCGCTACGGTGGCCACATGACGACGCCCAGGGTCAGCGGCACCGGCGCGTCCGTGCCCTCTCCCCGAGAGATGGCCGTCCTGCGCGCCCTGGTGGCTGGTGCACCCGGCTGGCAGGCGTGCACCGATGTGGCCGCCCGCGCAGGTATCCCCGACCGAACGGCCCGGCACCACCTGGCCCGCCTACGCAATGCGAGGGTGGTGCAGCACAACGGGGCGGCCACCAGGGGCGCGCGCTGGCGGCTACCGGACCCGCTGAAAGGCACACCGGCCGCCGCCTACCTCGAACGCGCCGAGAGCCTGTCCCGGCTGCTGTTCCCCGAGGGCGAAGGCGGCTGCTGACACCGAGCGCCCCGAGCCGGCCGGTGGCCCACAACCCGGCGGGGCGGCACGCCAGCCGGTCAGGCCACGCCAGCCCCCAGGCGTGCAGCGCCTCCGGGCCGGACCTCACGCAGGTCCGGGCAGCCAGGCGTCTATCGCCTCCTGGGCTGACCGTCACGCGCGCCTGCGCGTCCAGCGCAGCGGGATACGGTGCCACCACCGCCGCCGGAACTCGAAGGGGTACTCCACTACGCGCTCCCGGGTCATTCGCTCCAGCGTCTCCAGCGCCCGCCCGTAGACGGCGGCCCGCTGGATGGCTGGCCCCATCGCGTCCACCTCAGTACGTCCACGCTTCTCGGCGCTGTCCAGGATGGGTGGGATGTGCGCGGGGATCTTCTGCACCAGCTTGGACATGGGGGTGACGTAGGCCAGCACGGTCGCGTCCCGCACGACCAGGCTGGGCGGTCAGCAGCGCGGTTCACCAGCGTGAACTGTCCGGCTCGGCATGAGTCACGATGCGTGCCCGGTCTACGCAGTGAGCCCGGAAAACGTCAGCTGGCCCATCATCGGGGCGCAGTAAGGGCGTCTACCGGAGCAGCAAGATCCGACCGAGAAGTCCCCCATGATCTCTCTTCGCGGCGATACCCTCTACGCACCAACGTCCCGGGGGAGCCCGCCATGGGGATCGAGGACCGAGGAGGAAGGCCGCGCCAGAGGCGGCGCTTAGGATGTCTCACCGCCGCGACTGGCAGCACCATCGCGCTCTTTCTCATTTTCTTGCTCATCAACCTATTTGCTAGCCGCGCCTGCGGTTTTGCCGGGGATCTCCCACCGTATACACCTCCCCCTGATCAAGCAGAGATGGACCGCTACATATCGGATTGCGAGCAGCAACTCAACGATTGGCGGCAGGGGCAGGTTCGCTACCCCAAGACGCTTACCATCCCATTAAACGAGTCCACCACCTATCGAGCCAGTGTCGACATCCGACCCGGTGCCCAGCAGCAGCAATCATCGGACGCCAACATCGCAACCGCAAACGTGCAGGTGCGATGCGGGCTTGGTGCGCGCCTTGTACCGCTCGGCAGCAACGTCGCCATTGAAGACAACAGCGATTGGCTACTTCAGCAATTCGATACCCCGGGGATCATTGAATGGCATTGGACCATCCGAGCTAAGGAACCTAACGATGCCAAGGTTCGCCTTGAGATGCGGCCGGCCGTCGCCGTGCGAGACGGAGGTTATGTCGTCCCAGCAAACGTTGACTCTTCGAGTCTGACGAGTACCTATGAGACTGATATCGAAGTACAGTCGGGAATGATAGACCGGGCCGAAGCCTGGATGACGCGGAATTGGCCCAAGGTGCTCTTCATTGCAGGATCGATTGGAGCCGCGCTTATTGGGCTCGCCTCTTGGAGGCATAAGCTCTCCCGGGCACTCAAGGGGGAAGACGACGCGGAGCCTCCTGCGACGCGGGAGCAGTCTCCGGCACCAGCAGCGACGCCGCCCAGTCCGCCGACAGAGGGGCGGGGCCGCAAGCCCTCGCGAAAGGCAAGGCGACGCGGGAGCGGCTCTAAGTCCTAATCCGCGGACCGGATTCGGGAGCCCGGAGGCTCAGACGAGCTGTGTCTGCGCGATCCCCTCTCCGCATACTGCGGGGACCTTCATCGAGCTTGTCGGGAGGCCAAATTAGCCTTCACCGGTGCCCGTGGACGCCACCTTCGCGCTCGGCTACTTCCAGCACTACCTCGCGCTGCTGGACGACATCGATGCCGAGCAGCCGTCCAGGGACCGCGAACTGATAGCCGCCGACATGCTGCGTGCGCAGCCCACCCTCCGGCGCTTGCTGGAGGAGTGCGGTGAGCGCGTTCG
Organism: Geodermatophilus sp. SYSU D00700; assembly: GCF_054050255.1. Lineage (NCBI taxonomy): Bacteria > Bacillati > Actinomycetota > Actinomycetes > Geodermatophilales > Geodermatophilaceae > Geodermatophilus > Geodermatophilus sp. SYSU D00700. Next base: position 65,112 of record NZ_JBJGZA010000008.1, read on the forward strand.
CAACACTGGCAAGACGCCCGGTGGACGTCAGGAGCACCGCGAAGCCGTCTTGCGCGCCGAGGGCGTCCTACGGGACCGCGACGCGGTCGAGCGGGCCTTCGCTCCGCCCGGTCCGCAGGTGCAGGCCGAGGGCCTGCATCCGTGGGTATGGGAGCCGGCCGCTGAGCTATGGCCGGGCAAGCACTACCGGCAGGCGGTGGCGGCAGCCGCAGGGAACGTCAGCTTGCAGGTGCAGGTGAAGTTGGACCGATGGGACGTGGCGGACGACGCCCTAATGACGGCGGCCCTGAGTGAGAAGCCACCCACACAGAGCCAGCCACGCCTCCGGGTCCCGGCCACCCCAGGACGGCCCTTCGAGGAGGCGCTACAGCAAGGAACCTTGTTCTACGCCCGTGGTGTCTGGTCGCTGCTGCGGAACCCGGCAACGCACAACGTGGCCGAGGTGTGGAGCGAGCAGCGGGGCTTCGAAGCGCTGGCGGCGCTGAGTGTCCTCGCGCGGCTGCTGGACTCAGCGGCGGTGGAGCGGGCTGACACTGACGGGTGACTACTTGTTGTCCGGCTCCTAGCTAGGTCCGCACGCAGGGCTGCTTGAGCCTGTCGACCGACGCAGGTTCAACCCCAAGTGACCCATCAGCCTCGTCAGATGACACCAATGAGTGGCGACCATGCGCGTTACAGCTTGGCGGACCGTGTGCCCGGATACGGTCCGCCGGTGCACCAGGACTACCGCCTGCTTCCCCTTGACGGGCTCGAGCTACTTGAGAAACAGACGCTGCGGATGATCGTTCAGGCCTTGCAGCAGTACTCCCGCGAGGCCAAGGAGATTTTCGAGCGTACGCCTGCGGCGTCCGGCAGCGAGGTCATTGTCCTGGCTGAGGACTTGGTGCAGTACGCGCTTGAGGTCGCCGAGGTCTACCCCATCAACAAGCGCTTCGCTGGCTTCATCGATTACAAGCGCGCTCGCTGGCTGCCTACGGGCGATGGGCTGTTCCCTCAGGTCCTGCTCGTCGATGCCAAGGCATCGACGGAGAACAACCGCGACACCCTGCAGCAATCACAGCTCCCGATGGACGCGGATTTCAGAACCAGCAACGGCAAGATGGTGCACCTGCCGGCAGGCGTCTCTCCACACATGGAGATCGAGGCGGCGGACGGCCAACCGTTGCACGCCGTGACCACCTCGATCTTTATTCACTTTTATTACCGGGACCTCGCATCGCCTGTCCCGCCGTACCGCGAGCTGATGGACATTTACGTCCTGGCGGTGCCCCACAACAGACTGAAGGAGCGGTACAACCCCGATGCCACGACGGGCTTCTTCGGCCAGGGTAAGCACTCCCCTGCACGCGGCGAGGAGCCCCGGATCAGGGTCTACTTCAACCGCCTACGGGGAGCCTGCCCGTGGCGACTTCAGCAGTTGACCTACGCCGGCTCAACGGATGGATACACGGCTGCCTCCTGGCGGGACGTGGACGCCGCCGGGATGGAGGTCAATCAGCCGTTTCTGTATCTACCTCGATAAGAACGGGCTGCATGCTGGCCGTCAGGTAGCTATGCATGTAGTCCGCCTGCACGTCGATACCCACGAAGCGACCACCGAGGGCACGGGTCACGAGTCCGGTAGTGCCCGTGCCCATGAAGGGGTCGAGGCAAGTTCCACCCGTTGGCAGCGTTGCGGTCAGCGTCCGTTTCGCAAGGGCCTTCGGCATGACAGCGAGGTGATCGCCTCGGTTAGCGGCCACCGGCATAGGCCACACGTCGCCAGGGTTACGTCCCAGCGGGTGGTTACGGAAGACGTTGTCGCCTACCTCCACCCGCATCGCCTCGTCAAAGGTGTCATCGAGGTTGAGTAGCTCCTTCAACCGCAGCCACGTCTCGTTAGGCGGCACACGGGACCCGATCGCGTCCGTGCGGAAGTAGTGCCGCGTCCGCTCAAACGGCTGCTGAATCTGCTCAGCGACCCAGCCGATGGACCGCTTCTCGCGCTTGAGTGCGGCACGCAGATAGGCCGCCAACTCCACGGCCTCCGGCGCGTTTGGCCGGCGTTCGACCTCCTTGAGGCCGTCAATGGTCGAGCGGTGCCGCGGCGAGTTTAGCCAGCGGCGGAGCTCGGCCTGCCCCTTGGCCTTACCAGCAGCATCACCGCGCTCGGCACGAACGCGCTCGACACCGTCATCGGTGACGTGGGGGACGCGGATCGCGTCCAGGTTGAAGTAGTACTTCTCGGACTTGGCGAGCAGGAAGACCGGCTCCCACGTGTTGGTCAGCCGGTCCGAGACGCTGCTAGGCATCGCATTCGGCTTGTGCCAGACCGCGACGTTGCGGACCCACCAGCCGTCGTCCTCTAGGGCTAGCGCGACGCGGAAGGGGATCAGGCTGAGCTGCTTGTGCCGCCGCCAACCTGTGCGCGGCGGCTTGCCGCCCACCGTAATCGTTCGGTTGAAGTAGCTGTCTCCGATGTTCAGCCACGCTGTCCCGTCATCGGCCAAGACGCGGTAGATCTCGCGGTAGATCTTGACGAGGCGCTCGACGTAGTCCTCGGCCTCGTCCTCTAGCCCCAGTTGATCGTGGTGACCGTAGTCCCGCACCGCCCAGTACGGCGGGGACGTCAAGCAAGTGTTGATGCTGCCGTCAGGCATCTGAGTTAAAGCATCGGCAGCGTCGTCGAGGTAGAGCGCGTAGTCGTCGCCCGAGTGCGTAGCCCCGCTGCGTAGCGCCTGCCACGCCTGGTCGCTGGTCGGCGTCCCTAGCTTGTGGCGGCCTCGCATGATTTCGGAGTCTAAGGAGGGGTCTGACAACTTCCGACCGGGCACGCCGCACCCAGTCCGCCTGTCCGTGCCCGCGCCCATGCCCATGCCCTCAATGCGGGGCCGGCTCAGCTCGACTCTGCGACCGCCACTGTCGCCACCCGAGCCGGCCGGTGCCAACCTCGGCGGCGTGGCCCTCACCGCACCGGCACCCGCGCCCACCGCTCCGCCCGCCCCGGCCCGTCCCCGCCGCTGGCTGGCCGCCTACCTCGGCGGCGTCCTGGCGGCCGTCCTGCCCTACGGCGCGGGCGTCCTGCTGCCCTACTACGTCAACGGCCTCCACCGGCTGCCACTGGCTGAGGTGGCGTCCGGCCGGCACGACCCGAAGCTCCTGTGGCCCTCGTACACCGAGTGCGGCGGACTGCTGGACGTGGCCGGGTTGCTGTCCCTGGCGTGGACCCCGCTCACGCTGGTCGGACTGGTGTTCCTGGGCCCGGTGGCCGCCTGGCGCACACGGCACCGGCCGTGGGTCGCGGCCAGCCTGGCGGTCCTGTGGGTCGGGTGCGTGGCCGCCGTGGGGTGGCTGACGGGGCCGACGAGCGCGGCGCTGATGACCTGGCGGCTGGACTGACGAACCAGCCCGCCAGGACGGCGCTCTCCGCGAGAGGCCGATTCGCAGGGCTGTCGGGCCAACATCGGAGAGCCGCAGCCCGGGGGCAGGTCCGGCAGCACCGGCCGCCGCTGCCCACATGCACGCCGAGGACGGGCACCGTGCCCGGTTTGCCCGTCGCGGCGGGGCCAACGACCCTCGCGGCACCAGCCGAGCGGAGGGACACGAGCCCATGACGAGCGTCGCGAAGGGCCACCACGGCCAGCGCAACTACCTCGATGACCTGTCCTACGTGTGGGACGTCGAGGAGGAGTTGGACCCCTACTACGACGTCGACCACACCAGGGACAGGGAGGGGCAGCAGCCGTGGATCCGTCAGATGCGCCGCTTCCGAGCTGTGGCCGTGTGGGTGCGGATCGGGGACCGCGCCGCCCAGGACATCGGCGGGGCCGGACTGCTGGTGGTGACCACGCAGGACGGCGAGGAGCACCGCATCGCCTTCAGTGGCGGCGTCTCGGTCACTGGGGACACCGTGCGATTGCACGCGGGCGCGAGGGACGAGACCGAGCGGCACTGGACCCTGCGGCCCACCGCCGCCCCGGTGCGACCCAGGCTGAGGCTTGAACCCTAGAGGGAGCCGCCGGGCTCGCGCTTCGGGTCCTGCGGCGCGGGGTCCTGCGCGGGCTTGGGTGAACGGCACAGGGCGACGGTGCGGTCCGCCACCAGGCCGCCGGTCTCATCCACGCTGGCCTCGACGCGGACCAGCACCGGGCCGATGCGGCTGTTCTCCACCCACTGCTCGCGCAGCAGGACGGCAGCCAGCCGCTCGCGGTCCGGTCGGCGGGCATCAGAGGCACACCCGAGCCCACGAGGAACCCGTGCAGACCCGCGCGTTGCCGGGCAGGTCCACGTCCGGCACGTCGAGGTCCTCGACCAGGGGCACCGTCTCCACCGGCGCAGGCGGCGGGGGCGGCGTGGTCACCACCACCGGCAGCAGGGCCGGGGGCGCGGGGTCCGGCAGGACGGCGGCGATGACGGCCAGCAGCGCCAGCACGGCCAGCCACACGGGCCAGCGACGACGCCGGGGCGAGCGGCGGGTCACAGGTCAGTCCTCTCAGCGGTCGTCGGGCACCCTGGTGGGCAGCCGGGGACTGGCCGGGCCAGCGAGGGACGAGGAGCTCGCCAGCCCGGCCGGTCGGGGGGCCTGGCAGCCGCCCACGGTGGGAAGGAGTGCACCGGAGGCAGCAGGCCAGGCGGCAGGGGGGTGCGCCACAGCCGGGACACCACTCCGGCCGACCTGACGGCGCACCGCCCCCGGTCACGGATTAGCCCTGGGGCCACGCACCGCCGGTGGCGAGACCGCCGTGCCGGGTGGCGACGCTGCGGTCCTTCGCCAGCGCGGCACGGGCCTCGTCGTCGCTGAGGCCCAGGTACCGCTCGCGCAGCCGGTAGGCCTCGGCCGTTGTCTCGGCGGCGGCCAGCGCGCGCCAGGCCACGGCGGGCACCCCGGCCAGCAGCGCACGCGGGTCCACCCCGGACGCACTGAAGGGTGGCATCACGGGGTCCGCCTCGGGGGCGGGTGCGGGGAAGGCGGCGCGGTGCGCGGCGGCTCGCTGCGCGTCCTGCTGCCGGGCGACGGCCAGCACGTCCGACATGGTGGGCCGCCCGCCGGGGCCGGTGCCCTCCACCTCGGCCAGCCGTACCTCGCGCTCCCCGGCGGCCTGCCGCACGTCCGCGTCAGCGGGCACGCGGGCGTTCTCGGCGGCGAGCCACGGCTGGATCGCGCGGCCGTGCAGCGTCAAGGGCCGCGCGTCGGCGGACGGCTCGGGCACCGGGGCCGGGTGCCGAGCCGCGATGGTGCTGACGCCGAGGGAGGCGTCCACGAGGTCGGTCGTGGTGTACGCGCCACGGGGGCCGGTGGCCGTCACCTGCGCAAGGTCCACGCCCAGGGCCTTGGCGGTGATCTCCGCGTTCGCCCGGCTCAGGGGCTTGCCGCGCGTCATCGGACAGCTCCCGTCCGGCCGGTCTGCGCCAGCGCGTAGGCCAGCGCCAGGTCGTACTCGCGGGCGGTGACCCTCTGCTCCACCTCGGCGGCGCGCTGGCGGCTCGCGGCGTAGTCGGCGGCCACGTCCGCCGGGGTACGGCGGTGCAGCCCGGCTAGCCGGTAGGCGTCGTCCAGCAGCGGCTCCAGCGCGGCGGCCGCGCGGAGCTCGGGGGTGGCTGGCTCGGTGTCGGCCACGTCAGCGGCCAGGGGGATGCGGGTCATGCTGCGGCGCTCCCATCGCGTTCACGGGCGGCGCGCTCGGCGTCGGCCCTGTCGATCTGCCAGGTCCCGCCCACCTTCCGGGCGGTCAGGCGTCCCTCCGAGGCCAGCACCCGCACGCGGCGGACCCCCAGCCCCAGCAGGCGGGCCGCCTCGTCGACGGTCAACCACTCGGACGCCTCCCACGTTGGCAGGGGTGGCCTGTCCGGCTGTGCCGTTGTGCCGGACGCGGCACTCGTGCTGGTCAGCGGCGTGCGCTGCTGGTCCGCGAGCACCCGGCCCAGGGTGTCCATCAGGCCGCGCACGCGCGGGGGGACGGTGCCACCCCCGTTCGCCCGCTCGAGCCGCTGCACGGCCTCGAAAGCGCACAGCACGTCGAGGACCGCCTGCCCGCCCAGGGCCACTGCGCCGCCGGGCAGCCGCACCGCGTAGCCGTCGGCGGCGTCCAGCACCGGCCAGCGGTCCGCCGGTGCGCCGGTCACCGGGCAGCCCTGGGGGCCTGCTGCCGCTGCCGGGCGCGCCAGCGGACGGCAGGGGGGGACGCGCCGCGCAGCACGTTGGTCCGGTGGTCGCAGGCGGCCAGGTGGTCCGGCCGGACGCACCGGCGGTGGAAGCAGCCGGTGCCCCCGGCGCACTCGTCCGGCCGGTGGCATCGGTGGTCGATCTCCTGCCCGCGGGGATTGGGCCGTGGTGCAGCACGTAGGACAGGCGGTGCACCAGCACCGGCAGGCCCCGGACCTTCATGAGGCCGTAGTCGGTGCCGTCCTCGCCGGTGGTGCTGCCAGTCCAGATCCAGCAGCCGCCAGGGCCGGGGGTGACCCGGGACAGCAGCCGGTGCGCCAGCACCTCGCGCATCCCCGGAGTCAGCCGGTCCAGCACGTCGGCGCGGGTGGCGCGGGCCAACGGCGGGCGGCCGGTCACCAGCGGTCCCGGTAGACCAGCCGGGCCAACTCATCGAGCTCGTCCGGTGTCACGTCCTGCGGCAGCGCGGCGACGGCCTGCCGGGCGGCTTGGGCGGCGCGGCCCAGCGCCAGGTCGCGGCGGGCCTGCACCAGCTCGGGATCGTCGTCGGTGCGGCTGCGGGTGAGGGCGGCCACGCGGCCAGCGGCGATGTAGCGGTCGGGTAGTGCCATCGGACCCGGCCCTCCTGGGGCCGTGGCGTCCCCCCGGCGGGCCGGTCGTCGCTCGACGGGCAGGCCAGGGGTGGCGCGGCAGCCCCCGACGGTGCGGTGGTGGCTGCGGCTCCAAGTTGGCAGCGGTTCGCAGAGCGTGGCAACGAAGGACCACACAGCATGGGCAGCCCGGCCGCCGCGCCGCGCCGAGCGCACGACCGGCATAACACGCCGAGGGGGCTGGCGGGCAGCGGTCAGGCGGCCCACCCTGGCCGCTGCCTCGGCCCGGTGGTGAGGCTGGTCCGGCCGCGCGCCGGGTGGCCGGTGAGAGTCCCCCGGCGCGCGGCTGCCGCCCCGGACGCCACCTCAGGACCGGCCCGCGCGCTTGGCGAGAGGTGGCGCGCCGGCCGGGGTCTCCTTGAGCAAGTTGTGACGGCTTTGCGACACGGCCCCGGCGTGCGGCTGCCGGGCTGACTACCCCCGACCGGGCCGTCAGGCCGCCTCGCGCGCCCTCGTGGCAGCCTCGCGCATTCGCGCAGGTCAGCAGCCTGCCCAGGGGTCAGCCGCCCACGGTCACCGGCTGGCGGTCCCCGGCGTCCCTCGCGGCCCTGGCGGCGTCCCGCCTGGCGGTGGCGCGGCGCTCACGGCGCAGGTGTTCGCGGTCCGACGCGTTCAGGCCGCCCCACACGCCGTCCTCCCTGGCCACCAGGGCGTACCGCAGGCACGCGTCGACGACCGGGCACCCCGCGCACAGGGCGGCAGCCTGGTCCGCGCGGGTCCAGTCCGCGAACCAGCGATCACACTCCTGGGCCACCTGGCAGGGCGTGGGACCGACGGCGGCGATGGCACGGCCGAGGTCCCGGTAGGCGACCAGCGCCTCCCTGGACAGCGCGTGCCGGGCAGTCGCCGCCTGCTCCAGCACGGGCCGCGCCGGGACCCACGCCGTCGGCCACCGGGACGCTACGCCCGTCCGGTCAGGACCGTGCCGCGCAGGCATCACAGCACCCCGCCGTCGTCGAAGTCCTCGTCGTAGGCGTTCCACAGCGCGGGCCGTGTCCGGCCGCTGGGCCGCGCGGCCCGCTCCTCCACCCACCGCTCGACGCCGCCGGTAGGCCACCAGCCGTGCTCGTCGGCCCACGCCTGCCGGGCCGCCTTCCAGCGGCACCACGCGCGCATCGGCCCGGCGAGGTCCGGCGGCCAGTGCGCGCAGCCGCCGCCAGGCACCGGCCCGTCGTCCGGCCAGTCCGCCGGATCGAAGGCCACCAGCGCGCGGGACGGCAGCCCTGTCTCGGGCGCGCCGGACGTGCGCCGCCTCACGACGCGCCACCGTCCACGGCCCGCAGGCCGCGCGGCTGGTAGACGCCACGGGTCCCCCGGTACTGCGAGCGGGTGCCGTCCGGCGCGGCCTCTCCGTCCTCGCCCAGCGGCACCCGCAACGCCACGATGAGGCGGGTCAGGACGATGCGCTGCTGCCGCAGCTCCACCGTGGCCGGGTTGATGCGGCCGTCCACGATGAGCCCCTGCTGGCTCTCGATGCCGTGCAGGTCGGCGCACAAGTCCGCCACCCGCGCCGCCTGCCGCAGCAGCGCCAGCTCGTGCTCGTCCAGGTCGTACTCGGCGGTGATGGCGGTCCACAGGCGCAGGCCGTCCGGCCCCAGGTCCTTCGGGGGCGGCGGCTGCTGCGCGGTCTCGTCGGCGCTCATGGGGTGCGCTCCTGTCGTGGGTCAGTGGCTGCCGGGCGGTCCGGCAGGGCGACTCGGGGCCACTCGGCGGGCTCTCGGTGGTCCCGTCGGTTTCAGCACTCCAGTAGGGGGACGCATGGCTGAGCGGCGCGGGGTCAGGCCGGGCGGGGGGTCGGACATTCGAACCCTCTCCCCCTCTGACGGTGGGCCGGGCCTGACTGCCTGGTCCCGGCCGTCGAGCTTGCGGCGGGTGGCTGACGATGTGCCGCCGGTCGTGGCGCGGTCGGCGTGCTGGCCGCTGCGGGCGCTGCTGCTGCCGCCGTTGGGCGTCATGCCGACGTCGGCCGGCTCGCGGCGCGGATCGCCGTAGCGGTGCTCGTGGTGGTACTAGCGGTGGTGCTCGTGGTGGTGGCGCTGGTGCGGCCGGGTGCCGCGTGCCATGCCCACGTGCCTGTGCCTGCCGATACATTGCCGTTGCCGATGCACTGCCGATGCCGATGTGCGCGTCACGTCGCGGGACGCCGTTGCCGTGTGCATCGCTGACCGTGCGATGCCCGTGTGCCTCGGTTTCCGTGCTGTGCCTGTGCTGCCGCCCGTACTGCTGCTGTCCTGCCTGCGCCTGCCTGCTGTCCCGTGCCCCTGCTGGCTGCCGGGCTGGCGGCTGGGCTGCCTGTCCCCTGCCCTGCCCTGCTGGCTGGCTGCTGCTGGGCCGCTGGGGTGTGAGGCCCCCAAGTACCTAGGCCCGCGGGCGGGCAGGTGGGTGGACGGCGGTGGGGTGCTCGGGCGGGGGTGGGTGCTGGCCCCGTGCGGGGTGGGCGTGGGGTCCACGGGGGTGGATGCACCGGGGGACGGAGCCCCTGGCCCTTGCCCCGCTTAGTGGACGGAGCCGGGCGAGGGGGTGGCCCCTGGTGTGACCGGCCCGAGGCCCCGGTGCGTCACGACGTCGGGGCGCTCAGGGCGACGTGCGTGATCGCGGGAGGGGGCACCGGGTGGGGGTGCTGGGGGTAGATCCCGTTCGCGGGCCGGTCACGGCTTGGTCCGCCGCTCCGCCCACTCTGCGAGCTGGGTCAGGAAGTGCGCCGCGCGGCGCAGGCTATCCGGCTCCAGGTCGCGTGGACTGACACCACTGGTGGCGTCCAGCTTGGCGGGGTCGTAGTCGCCCATGATGCGGTCAACGCCCCCGATCAGAGCGCCGTCGAGCCCAGCCAGCCGGTGCACGCTCGCTGCGAGATTGGTGTAACCGCGTTCCATGCGCCGCTGCGCCTCGCGGTCGGCCCGCTCCTGTCGCTGCCGGTCGGCATCGAGGTAGTGCGCCCACCAGACCACCTCGCGGTACGACCGATATGTGCCGTCGGCAACCAGCTCGGCCAGGTCCGGGGCGTGCTTCTGCACGTAGGCGCGGGCGGCGTCCTCGTCCGTGGGCAGCCCGTCAACGTCCGCACGCTTGATCCACTCGTAGGCGGCGTTCAGGGTCATCTCGCCGGATACCACCTTGGGGGCCAAGTCCGGCGCTTCGTCGAGGACGGCCCCGGCCTGGCGCATCGCCTGCTCCCAGCCGCTGCTAACCGAGGAGTCTCGGTTATCGGCTGGCACGCTGCCGCGCTTCCACCGGCCGTTGGCGCGACGGCCTGCCGCATGCAGCACCAGCGCGGTGGCCATCGCCGGCGCCCCCGTACTCATGTGCCGCCGGGTCACGTTGCAGTCGATGACGAACTGGGCCGCGTCCTCGCCCTGGTACACCACCGTCACCGGCGGCACTCCCGCGCGCTGGCAGGCGGCCCATCGGTTGCGCCCGTCCAGAATGAGCCCGTCGGGCGTGACGACGATGGGCTGTCGCAGGCCGTTTGCCCGGACGGACTCGGCCAGCTCCGCCAGCTCGTCCTCGGGCAGCATCGGGAACTTCTCGGCGTACGGGTGCACCCCGGCGATGGCGGTCATGCGGTCACCTGGCGGGTCCTGCGTCATGGTCACAGCGTCGTCCTGGGAGATGTGCGCGCGTACGCGGTCCTGCGGCCCGCAGGTGGCTTCGCGTACCGCGCCCCGCGACATCGGTCGGGCGTCGGACGGACGGCCCCGCAGGGCGGTGCTGCTGGCCCGCCGTCCGCCGGTGCCGTCGTGGTGGCGGGAGATGACTTTGTTGTTCTTCATCGCTGACGGTGGCTCGTGCCGTCGCCGTCCGGCGGTCAGCCCGCAGCACCTGGCCGCGCCTCCGGCGGGGCCGTCGTGGTCCGGTCCCGTAGGTGCCGCCGTTGGCGTCACCGCAGCGAAGGACGAGGTGGGGTCCGGCGGTGGCTGCGGACCGCTGCCGGGTGCGGTCCCGCAGGGGACCGTGGAACGTCCCGTTAGAGACCGCGCGCGTATTGGTACCGCGCTCCGCAGTACCAGGCCCTCGCGTCTTCACAGCTTGCCGGCTCGGGCTGGTACCGCGCTCCGTGGTACCGCGCTGCCCGTTACCAGACAGTGCGCAAGACCCCCTGTTGGCGTCCATCAGGTACCGCGCTCCGTGGTACCTGGCTCTGCGGTGCCTGACCCCCGGTCGTTCGGCGTGGGGATGCGGTGCCGGGTAGCCAACCACTGACGAGCGGGCAACGGGATCATCGCCTGGTAGCGGGCCTTTCGGCCGCCGACGCCACTGGTGGGGTCCCACCACAGGTACTCGGCGCGGCGCAGGTCGGCGATGCGGTCGGTGACCCGCTGCGGGTTGTCGACGCCCAGGGACTCCGCCAGCTCCGCCCGGCTGACGCTGACCCGCCCGTCGTCGGTCATGTCGAGGGACAGCCGCCACGCCACCCTCACCGCCGGAGGCTGCAGCTTGCTGTCGTGCAGGACGGCCTCGATCCACCTGGCACGCAGCCCGGCATTCGGCTTCCGCTTCGAGTGCCCGGCCACTACTCGACCCCCCGGTCCAGCCCGGTCAGGACGGCGGCCGTGGCGGCGTCCTGGGCCACCGCGCCAGCGGCAGCGGCGGCGGTCAGCGCAGCCACCACGGACACTCGGGACAGGTCACCGGCGGCCACGTGGGGCCTCAGCCGGGCGGCGGCGTCCGTCACCCGGTCCAGCAGCCGCCCGTCCCGGCGGTGGGCCATCAGGTCGCGCACCGCATCGCCCAGGACGTCGTGCGCCGTCGCGCTGCTGGCGGCGCGGGCTCCCGAGGGCGCGCTAGCTTGGGCGTCACGGACCCCCTGGTGATTGGCGTCAGCGGCGGTCTTGGTGGTGGTGGGCCGGTCAGTACGTGGCGGCACTGGTCGGCCCCCGCCGTTCACGAGGCGTCACCACCTGGCACGGCGAGCACCAGCCGCCCGTCGGCGCGGGACGAGACGAGGCCTCGCGCGGCCAGCCCTTCTACGGCGGCCAGGGCCACCTCGCTCGGCAGGGCGCAGCACGCGGCCAGGTCGTCGAGGTCGACGTGCGCGCCGTAGCAGGCGCGGGCCAGCCGGTCGGCCAGTTGGCCCGCGACAAGTCGCTCTGGGGTGCTGAGGGCAGCGGTCCGCAGACGGCCGGTCCAGGCGTCCGCCGTCCGGCCGGTCATCGCGGACCACCGGCCAGCAGCATGTCGGCCAGCTCTCGGCAGTGGCGGTCCGCCAGCAGCCCGGCGTCGAGGGCCTCGCGGATGTCACCGGTCAGGACTACTGCGGCGACGCCCTGGCGGGCGTCCACCGCCTCGGGTGACCCGCGCCCTTGGACGCGGGCGGCGGTCATCATCCGGCCGACGGCGGCACGGATCTCGGGGGACTTATCACGGGGCACGGTTGGGTCACCGGACGTGCTGCGCGGGGGCGGTCACCGGGCCGCCTCTGCGGCCGGCTCGGGGTCCTGGCCGGTGTCCACGCCGCTGGCACGGGCGGCGTCCCGGCGGCGCTGCTCCCCGGCGGTACCGGGGGCCATCAGCGAGCGGATGTGGTCCTGCTGCTCCCTGGTCAGCCGGGGAGCCGTGGCTAGCACGCGCAGGACGTACGCCTCCAGCTTGGCGGCGCGCAGGTCCCGCTTCGCGAGCTCGGTCTCGGGAGCGGTGGGGCCGTGGAAGCGCGTCGCGTGCGCCACGCGCGCACGCTGATGAGTCACCGAAGACACGGTGTCTCTCCTGGGGTCAGGGATACCTCGAAGGCGCGTCCCTGGCCGCCTAGTGCCTCCGGTGTCAGCCCCTATCGGCGGGGTGCGGGGCCTGTGCCCCGGCTGCTGACAGGACCCACGCTAGGCGTGCCTAGCGGCGGTGCCTACTAGCGCACGCGCAAACTTCCGGGGCCTGGACGTGCACCGGCCCCGGCCGCCGCAGCGAGCAACCGAAGCCGTTATCGGGCCACGCGAGTCATGCGGGCCGATCCGCGCCCTTCCACGTGATCGCAACCTGGTCGGGCGTAAAGCGCGCGCCCTTCGTCACCGGCAGGACCGTGGCTGTCAGCAGTTGCTCGGTGATGCTGCGCCGGTCCCCCAGCGGCAGCGTCCGCCAGTGCGCCACCACGTCATCGGCGGCGACGAGCGCGGCCAGCGGACCACTCGCCTCGGCCGCCGCCATGCGCTCCTCCAGTGCGGCGATCTCGGCGTTCAGCTTGGTGGCCTGCGCGCGGACGGCGGCGGCGTCCAGCAGCCCCTCGGCCAGCAGCGCCGCCAGGTCTGCCTTCCGGCGGCGCTTGTCCCGAAGCGCGGCGGCCAGCGCAGCCACGTCCTCGCCCACGGACACCAGCGCCAGCACGTCCGGCCGGGTCAGGCGAGCCACGATGACGGCGTCGACAACCTCGTCCACGAGGTCCATCCGGCGCGCCAGGTGCGCCGCCCGGCACTTGTAGACCATCCACCGCTTGCCCTTCGCGCCCATCGGGGAGGCGAACAGCGGGCCGCCGCAGATGCCGCAGCGGGCGAGCCCGGACAGCCAGTACTTGACGGCGGTGTCCGGCGCGGTGCGCCGCTGCGGGTTCCGCAGGACGTTCGCCACCCGCTCCTGCGTGTCCGCGTCCAGGATGGTCGGCCAGGTGGCCTCGGCGTCCACGTCCGCGCCCCGGTACGTCACCCGCCCGCTGTAGCGCGGGTTCAGCAGCGCCCCCCGCAGCGCCTTGGTGTCCCACTTCAGACACGTCCGCTTCAGCGTCGAGCCGTCCGCGTCCCGCAGCGGCTCGCCGTCCTCGTCGCGGACCACGCGGTGCCCCGTGGTCCACAGCCCCCGCAGGTTCAGCATGCGGCAGGCGGCGGCCAGCGTCTCGCCGTCCAGCACCATGCGCGCGGCGTCCCGCAGCCCATCGGCCTCGGCGTCCACCACGAAGACCACCCCGTCGCGGCGGTCGTAGCCGAAGGGCCGCCGGGTCCACCCCACGCGCCCGGACTCGGCGCGCTGCCTATTCGCGCGCCGCTGACGCGCCCCCTTCCGCTCCACCTCGCCCTGCGCCACGGCGGCCAGGATGCGGGCGTTCATGCGGCCGGTGTCCGTGGTCAGGTCCAGGTCACCGGTGACCGTGGTGAGGCCCACCCCGGTCTTCTCGGCCAGCCCGATGACCTCCTCGAGGTCGGCCATGCGGCGTACCAGCCGGTCCACGGCCCAGCAGACCACCACGTCGACGGAGCGGGCACGCATGGCGGCCTGAAGTGCCCTGTAGCCCGGCCGGGGCTTGCCGCTGCTGGCGGACAGGTCATTGTCGCGGAAGACCTCGGTGACCTCCCAGCCGCGCCGCTGGGCCAGGTCACGGCAGTCGGCCTCCTGCCGGGCAATGGCGAGGCCTTCACCGGACCGGTCGAGAGACTGGCGGACGTATACGGCGGCGCGCATGCTCGGAATGTACGCGCCCGGTGACTATGACCATCATGGCGATCTCCTTGCGGCCGCCGGCCTCCAGCAGCTGGCGCTTGCCGGCCTCCCGGACGTCGGCGGCCTGTGCGCGCAGCACCTCGGCCAGCGGGGTGCCGCGTTCGATGGCGACGAGCAGGCCGTCGACGAAGCGGGCCAGCGCGTCGACCGACGTCCGGTCGGCCACCTCCTGCAGCGCCTGCACCAGCGGGACGCCGGCGCGGGCCCGGCCGAGGGCACCGCCGAGCTCGCTGGCCAGCTCGCCGCCGGACAGCCGCGAGACCCGGGCGATGGCCGCGGTCGGGCTCTCCCCCGCGGTGACCGCCAGTGCCAGCAGCTCGGCGACCACCGGGAACTCCGCGAGCAGCAACTCCTCGCGGCGGCGTACCTGCTGGGTCAGCCACCAGTCCCGCCCCAGGACGCCGCCGAGCAGCCCGCCCAGGCACAGCAGCGCGACCGACAGCACGTTGACGCTGCCGGCCAGCAGCGACGAGACGCCGGCCAGCAGCGCCGCGCCGAGCAGGCCGAGCCCGCCCCAGACCACCTGCTCGACGCGCAGGTCCTCGACGGTCTGCTCCGCACCCAGGGCGTCGAGCCGGCGCCGGACCGCGGAGCGGCCGCCGAGCACCCGGTCGACCAGCCGCGCCCCGTCGGCGACCAGCGGGCCGAACACCCGACGCACGGCGACCAGCAGACCCGGCTCGGTCGCCGTCCCGAGCAGCCGCGACGGCGGCGGGGTGTCGTGGACGTACGGCGCCAGCCGGTCGACCAGCCGCACCGACCGGAACGGCGGCGCGAAGCCGACCACCAGCAGCAGGCCCGAGGAGGCCGCCAACCCGAGCAGCATGCCCGTCGAGGAGGCGCTCACGACGACACCCCGCCGCTCCGCGGCCCGTTCGCTCCGCTCCTCGCTCGCTGGCGCTCGCTGCGATGCTCGCTCACTGCAGCACCCGCACGTCCTGCGGCAGCCGCCCGATCCGCATCATGAGCCGGTAGGCCACCAGACAGACCACGCCGCCGCCGAGCAGCAGCGCCGTGCCCAGCGGCGAGTCGTAGGCCGCCAGCGTCGTCGACTGGGTGGCCAGCAGCAGCAGGACCGCCCAGGGCGCGCCGACGGCCAGCCTGGCGGCCTGCACGACCCAGCCCTGCCGGGTCTCCAGCTCGGCGCGGGCGCGGGCGTCCTCGCGCAGGAAGGTCGCCAGGGTCCGCAGCACCCGGCCGAGGTCGGAGCCGCCGACCTCGCGCGCCACGCGCAGCGTCTCGACGATGCGGTCGCCCACCGGGTCGGCGAGGTCGGCCTTGAGCCGGTCGAGGCTCTCGCCGAACCGGCCGCTGGACCGGTGGTCGGCGGCGAAGCGGGCGAACGGCGGGCGCAGCACCTCCGGCCCGCGGACGGCCAGGGCCGACAGCGCCTCGGGCAGCGACAGCCCGGCCCGCACGGCCGACGCCAGGTTGTCCACGACCTCCGGCCACACCTCCCGCAGGTCGGCGCGTCGGCGGCCGGCCAGCCGGCGCACCTGCACGTGCGGCAGCACGAACCCGAACACGCCGAAGGCGAGGCTCACGCTGACCGTGCCGGTGGTGAGGAGGACGACGACGGTGGCCAGCAGCCCGAGCCCGGCCTGCAGCGCCACGAGCTGGGCGGGGTTGATGCCGGTCAGGCCGGCCTCGGCGAGCAGCCGGGCCCGGCGGCCGGGCGGGCGGGGGCCGGAGCGACGCTGCGGCGCCCGTGGCCCGCTGCGCCAGACCAGCAGCAGGCCGACACCCAGCAGCAGCCCCAGGAGGGCACCGGTCACCGGCGCGCCTCCAGCAGCGCGGGCAGGTCGAACCCGGCGGCGGCGAAGCGCTCGGCGTGCGGCGGGAAGCCCTCGGCCCGGACCAGCCGGCCCTCGCGGGTGGTGAAGACGTCGGCCAGCTCGACCACGCCACCTTCGGCGCGCCCGGGCACCGCCACGATCTCGCGGACCCGCCGCTGCCCCGAGGCCTCGGTGGCCACGTGCACGACCAGGTCGACGCTCGCGGCCACGGTCGGGACGACGAAGGCGTGGCCGATGTTGTCGCCGGCCAGCAGCGGGAGCGTGCACATCTTGACCACGGCCTCGCGGGCGCTGTTGGCGTGCAGCGTACACATGCCGGGCAGGCCGCTGTTGAGCGCGATGAGCAGATCGAGGCACTCCTCCTGCCGCACCTCGCCGACGACGATCCGTGAGGGCCGCATCCGCAGCGCCTCCTTGACCAGCCGGCGCAACGGGATCTCCCCGGCTCCCTCGAGGTTGGGCTGGCGGGTCTGCAT
Organism: Geodermatophilus sp. SYSU D00700; assembly: GCF_054050255.1. Taxonomy (NCBI): domain Bacteria; kingdom Bacillati; phylum Actinomycetota; class Actinomycetes; order Geodermatophilales; family Geodermatophilaceae; genus Geodermatophilus; species Geodermatophilus sp. SYSU D00700. The sequence continues at coordinate 81,592 of NZ_JBJGZA010000008.1, forward strand.
CGCGACGACGTCGGGCAGCGGGACCCGCAACTCGAAGACCTCCTCGCAGGTGATCACCCGCTCCCGTGCCGGGATCGCCGCGACCAGGCAGTTGAGCAGCGTCGTCTTGCCGGCCTGCGTGCCGCCGGACACCATCACGTTCAGCCCCGCGGCGACCGCGGCCTCCAGGAACCGGGCGGCCTGCACGGTCAGCGTCCCGGTGGCCACCAGCTCGTCGAGCGAGTGCGCCTGCAGCACGAACTTGCGGATGTTGACCGCCATGTGCCGGCGGGTGATGTCGGGGATGACCACGTGCAGCCGGGAACCGTCGGCCAGCATCGCGTCGACGAAGGGCTGGCTCATGTCGATCCGCCGTCCCGAGGTGCGCAGCATCCGCTCCACCAGGTCGGCCAGCTCACCGGCGCCCAGGATGGTGGTGGTCAGCTCGCTGCGGCCGCGGCGGGCGACGAACACCCGGCCCGGCTCGTTGACCCACACCTCCTCGACCTCGGGGTCGTCGAGCCAGCGCTGCAGCGGCCCGAACCCGGCCACCCGGTCGAGCACGTCGCGCACCACCGCATCCGGGTCGCCGACCGGCGGCAGCGCCGAGGTCAGCGACCGCTCGGAGTAGTCGGCGACCACGTCGCGCACCAGCACCCGCACCGGCGCGGGGTCGGTGAACGGGTCCAGTCCGCGCCGGCGGATCAGCTCGCGGACCTCGCCGTCGACCACGTCGAGCGCACTCGTCGGCACTGGACCCCCGTCACACCCCGTTGCAGAACGGGAGGGACCGTAGGTCGACTCCGGGCGTGGACGGGAGCCCGGTCAACCGATCTGTGGACAGCCCGCACCGGCACCATCCGGTCGGGTGACCCGCCCCCGGGTGGCCCGAGCGTGTGCGCAGGCGCGGCAGACGCAGCCCGGGAACCCGGCGCCGGCGCACACGCTTGGCACCTGGGTCAGGCGCGCCGGACGGTCAGGTGCGGGCGGTGCGCCAGGCTCTGCGCCACCACGCAGTACCGCTCGGTCAGCTCCGCCAGCCGCGCCAGCGCGGCGTCGTCGGCGTCGGTGTCCAGCTCGGCGTCCACGGTGATCGGCCCGAGCCCGACGGGCACCGACCTGTCCACACCGAGCGTGCCGCGCGGGTCGAGGTCCGCCGACGCGGTGAGCCGGCCCGCGCGGACGTCGAGCCCCATCGCGGTTGCCACGCTGCGCATCGTCACCCCGGCGCAGGCCAGCAGCGCCTGCAGCAGCATGTCGCCGGAGCAGGCGTCGCTGCCGTCGCCGCCGGTGGAGGGGTGCAGCCCGGCGCGGGCGGGTCCGGCCCAGGTCCGCACGGTCGCGGTGATGCCGGGCGCGGAGAAGTCGGCCTCGGCGGACATCCGCGCGCAGGCCGATCCCGGGTCGTCGCGGTAGCGCTGCTTGAGCGGTGCCTGCAGTTCCCGCAGCTGGACGGCGTCCATCCGGATCCCCCTCGTGGTGTCGAGCCCCCATGCTCACGACCCGACGACCGGCACGCCAACGGAGTCCGCACCGAGGGGATGGACGTCCCCCGGCGCCGGGGTCATCATCGCGACGTGCCCACGAGGTCGGCCAAGGAGCGCGCCGGCACCGGGTCCGACCAGGTCACGGTGACGACGGACTCCGTGCGGCCCGCGGAGGCGTTCTCCTTCTGGCAGGACCTGATCTGCGACACCTTCGTCCAGCTCTCGGCGTCCCCCACCACCGAGCTCCCGTTCCGCGGCCGGATCGCGCACGGCGTGGTCGGCGACGTCGAGCTCACCACGGTCCGGGCCAGCGGACAGAACGTGCAGCGCACCCGCCGGCTGATCGCCCGCAGCAACGAGGAGTACGTGCTGGCCAGCATCCAGCTGGCCGGGCGGGGGATCGTCTCGCAGGACGACCGCGAGGCCCGGCTGGTGCCCGGTGCGATGGCCTTCTACGACAGCACCCGGCCCTACACGCTGCACTTCGACGGCGCCTTCGAGCAGCTCGTCGTCCAGGTGCCGCGGCGGGTGCTGCCCGCCGGCCCCCTGGCCGGGGCGACCGCGGTGACCCTGGGCGCCGACAGCAGCGCCCGGCTGGTGGCCGACTTCCTCCGCGGCCTGGCCCGGCAGCAGGCGACCGACCCGGCCGGGACGGCGGCGCTCGCCCCGCACGCGCTCGGGCTGCTCACCTCGGCCCTGGGACTGGCCGCCGGGACCGGGCCGCCCCCGGGCGCGGCCGCCCTGGACCGCGAGCGGGTGCTGGCCCACCTCGCCGCCCACCACACCGACCCCCGGCTCTGCGCCGACGGGGTGGCCGCGGCCTGCCACCTCTCCCGGCGCAGCCTGTTCCGGCTCTTCGAGTGCGAGCCGGAGGGGCTCGGCGACGTGCTGCGCCGGCTGCGGGTCACCGCCGCCCAGCGCCTGCTGCGCACCGCGCCGACGCTGCCCCTGGCCACCGTCGCCGTCCGCTCCGGCTTCGGCGGGGAGGCCTCGTTCCACCGCGCCTTCCGCGCCGTCACCGGGACGACCCCGGCGGCCTACCGGCGGGCGGTCACCGGCCGGCCCTGAGGAGCGGCCGGACCTGGCACGCAGCGGCAGGGACCTGGCACGGACCGCGAGTCCGCCTGCGCGCGGTCGGCTCACCGTGGTCGCACGCCCGCAGCCGGCGGGCCCGTCGCAGGAGGACCGCATGAGCGTCCCCGACAGCTCCGCTCCCGTCCGTCCGGTGCGCGCGGCCGCCGTCCAGGCCGAACCGCGGTGGCTCGACCTCGACGCCGGGGTGGACCAGGTCGTCGACCTGATCGGCGAGGCGGCCGGCAACGGCGCCGACCTGGTCGCCTTCGGGGAGACGTTCGTCCCCGGCTACCCGTGGTGGATATGGCTGGACTCGCCTGCGTGGGGCATGCAGTTCGTCGCCCGCTACGCCGCGAACTCGATGACCCGCGACGGCGAGCACATGCGCCGGATCGCCGCCGCGGCCGGACGCCACGGCGTGCACGTCGTCCTGGGCTTCGCCGAGCGGGCCGGCGGCAGCCTCTACATGTCGCAGGCCTTCATCGACGACGCCGGCACCGTGGTCTCGGTGCGCCGCAAGCTCAAGCCGACCCACGTCGAGCGCAGCGTCTTCGGCGAGGGCGACGGCAGCGACATCCAGGTGCACGAGACCGCGCTCGGTCGGCTCGGGGCGCTCAACTGCTGGGAGCACTTCCAGCCGCTGACCAAGTACGCGATGTACAGCATGGGCGAGCAGATCCACGTCGCCTCCTGGCCCAGCTTCTCGATCTACCGCGGGGCGGCCACGGCGCTGGGCCCGGAGGTGAACACCGCGGCCAGCCGGGTGTACGCGGTGGAGGGGCAGACCTTCGTCCTCGCGCCGTGCTCGGTCATCGGGCAGGCCGCCCACGACCTGTTCGCCGACACCGAGGCCAAGCGGCAGCTGCTGTTGCAGGGCGGCGGGTTCACCCGGATCTACGGCCCCGAGGGCACCGAGCTCGCCGAGCCGCTGCCCGAGGACGCCGAGGGGATCCTCTACGCCGACCTCGACCCCGCACTCATCGCGATCGCCAAGTCCGCCGCCGACCCGGTCGGCCACTACTCGCGCCCCGACGTCTTCCGGCTGCTGTTCAACGGCGCGCCCAACCGGGTGGTGGTGACCCCGGAGCAGGCCCCTGGGCGCCTGCCGGTGGAGCTGCCCGAGCCCAGCGACCTGGTGCCCGCCGACGCCTCGGCCCTCGAGCAGGTGGGCCGGCCGTGAGTCTCGAGCCGCCGGTCCCGTCGCACCGCGGCGTCTGGCACCCCCGGGACGCCGACCCGGCGGTGGCCGCCGCGGACGCCGAGGTCGCGGCACTGCTCCGCCGCCTGGCGGGGGCCGTCGACGGCACGGGCCGGCTCACCGCCGTGGTGTTCACCCCCCGGGCCGAGCCGGGACGTCGCGTCGCGGGGACCCGGCTCCTCGCCCGGGGGGCAAGGAGAGCCGGCCGGCGCGTCGTCCGGTGAGTGACCGCCCGGCCGCGGCGTGCCCCCACCGCTGCGGCCGGGCCCGACACGCCGGGGCACCGGGAACAGATCCGGCGCGGCGCGTGCTCCAGCCCACAGTCCCCCGACGCCGCCCGTGAGGAGACCGCCCGAGCATGCCGACGACCCTCCTGCACCGGGACCCCGACGCCTCCTCCTCCCACCGCCCGGTGCGCCGGCGCTCCCGGGCTCCCCGCCGGCTGGTCGCGCTCGGCGTCGCCGCCGGGGTCGCCGTCCCGGTCGGGCTGGTCGTGGCCGACCGGGTCGCGGACTGGACGGCGCCGTTCGAGCAGGAGGTCGTCGACCGCAGCACTCCCCCGCTGTTGCTGGCGTTGGAGGACCTCGCCGAGTACCGCGCCGCCACCGGGACCTTCCAGGTCGTGATCGACCAGGAGCGCGACACCGCCTGGGTGCCCTCGGTGATCAGCGGCGAGCGCGTGCAGTTCCTGGCCACCGGCAGCGTCGACGCCTCGGTCGACTTCTCCGGCATCGGCGAGGGGGACGTCGAGCTCTCCGCCGACGGCGAGTCGGCCACCATCACCCTCCCCGCCCCGGAGCTGGGCCAGGCGCGGGTGGACCCCGAGCAGAGCCGGGTGCTCGACCGCGACCGCGGGCTGGTCGAGCGGCTCGGCGACGCCCTCGCCGACGACCCCACCGACGAGAGCGCGCTGTTCGCGCTCGCCGAGGACCGGCTGGAGTCGGCCGCCGCCGAGAGCGACCTGGGCGAGCGCGCCGAGGCCAACACCCGCGACATGCTCACCACGCTGGCGGGCTCCCTCGGCGTGGACAGCGTCACGGTCACCTTCGAGCCCGCGCCGAGCGCCACCGGCTGACCAACGGCGGCCCCACCGGGCCGCCCCAGACCCCGTTCCCGGGGACGTCGCACGCATCCGCCCTGCCCAGGGCTTCGTCGATGTGTGACGCAGAGCACACTTGATCACGCTCAACGTGCTCCTCGGCCTCCGGTCCCGGTGCTAGCTTCCGCCGGCTTCCGAGACCGAGGAGACCCGCGTGAGGCGACGTACATCCCTCGCGGCCGTGCTGTGCACCGCCGCGTCCTCGCTGGTGCTGGCGGCCGCCCCGGCCGCCGCCGCGCCCAGCGCCGGCCCCGGGCAGCTCTGCCAGGACGGCAACTGGTTCGTCATCCAGTACGAGGCGACCTACGACGGCGCCACCGGCGCGGCCGACGGCGCCTACGAGCGCGCCGTCCCCACCACCGGCGGCTGCGCCAGCAGTTGGGCGCACGGGGACGGCCAGTTGTCGACCGCGGCGATCGCGGCCCAGTGCCGGACCGGGATCGAGGCCCGCTTCGGGCCCTACCCGATCACCGTCCGCTTCGCCCAGACGTACGTGCTCCAGAACCGCGCCGACTGCATCGAGGTCATGAGCGGTGTGGCGCACGGCGAGATCGACCCGGGACGCGCGCCGCTGTTCCCGGGTGGCACCCGATGAACCCCGTCCTGAGGAGGACCTCCCCGATGAAGACCCTCGCCCGCACCGGCCTCGTGGCGGCCGCCGCCCTCGCCGCCGTCGTCACCGGCGCCACCTCCGCGTCGGCGGCCCCGTCCGGCGGCTCGGGCGCCGTCAAGGTCGCCAACCCCGCGCAGGCCTGCGCGACCATCCAGAACACCGTGGCCGAGTACGGCGGCACCCTCGACGACTTCCGCTACAGCTCGTGCGTCCGGACGTTGGCCGGGCGGGTGCCCGTCGTCGAGGGCGCCGGGGACCCGTACGCGCAGTGCGCCCTGTACGAGGACGAGGGGGCGATCTCCTACCCGTACACCTTCTACGCCGAGGGTGGCCCCTTCCCCTCGCTGCGGGCCAACGACCGCGAGCAGTGCGCTCGCGCGCTGTACGCGTACCACACGATCGCCTCGGCCTTCCCCGGGCAGCCCTGACCCGGGCGACGACCCACCCGAGCCCCGCCGGTGCCCGCACCGGCGGGGCTCGGTGCGTCCCGGTCAGCCCCGGCGGCTCAGCTGCCGGCGCGTGCGCGGCCGGGGCACGGCCGCCGACGGCGACGGACGGCCCGCGGCCCGCTCGAGCAGCAGCGCCTCGGCGTCGGTGCGCTCCAGCGGCCGGGCGAAGAGGAAACCCTGGGCGGTGTCGCAGCACCCCTCGGCGAGCAGCCGCGCCTGGTGCTCGTGCTCCACGCCCTCGGCCAGCACCTCCAACCCCAGCGTGCGGCCCAGCTCGATGGTGCCGCGCACGATCGCCGGCAGCGGGTCGCCCTCGGCGATCCCGTGGACGAACGAGCGGTCGATCTTGAGCACGTCCACGGTGAACTGCTGGAGGTGCGCCAGCGACGAGTAGCCGGTGCCGAAGTCGTCGAGCGCCAACCGGACACCCAGCGCCCGCAGCGCCGCCAGTGACGCGGCCGCCCGCTCCGGGTCGTCCACCAGCGCGGTCTCGGTCACCTCGAGCACCAGCGCGGAGGCCGGCAGGCCGCTGTCGGCCAGCGCGGCCGCGACGGCACCCACGAGGTCCGGCGAGGTCAGCTGGGTGGCCGACACGTTGACCGCCATCGTCAGGTCACCGGCGCCGGGGTGGGCCTGCCGCCACGCGGCCCCGGTGGCGCAGACCTCGCGCAGCACCCACGCGCCGATCGGACCCATCAGGCCCGCGGCCTCGGCCACCGGCACGAACCGGTCGGGGCCCACCGGGCCCAGGCGCGGGGAGTCCCAGCGCAGCAGCGCCTCGAAGCCGGTCACCCGCCGGTCGGCCAGGGCGACGACGGGCTGGTAGACCAGCCGGAACTCCCCGCCCGCCAGCGCGCCGCCCAGCTCCCGCTCCAGCTCGCGGGCCGCCTGCACCGCGGCGCGCATGCCGGGCTCGAACAGCCGCACGCGGTTGCCGCCGTCGAGCTCGGCGGTGTACATCGCGAGGTCGGCGTCGCCGATCAGCGACCCGGCGCCCACCTCGCCCCGGCCGACGGCGACGCCCACGCTCACCGACAGCGTCACCGGCCCGGCGTCGAGCTGCACCGGCCGGCGCAGCACCTCGACCACGCGCGCGGACGTGGCCAGCGCCTCGTCGTCCCCTCCGCCGGCCTGCTCGACCAGCACGGCGAACTCGTCACCGCCCCGCCGGGCCACGGTGTCGTCGGCCCGCACCGCCGCGCGCAGCCGGGCGGCCACCTCGCGCAGCAGCGCGTCCCCGGCGGCGTGGCCGAGGGTGTCGTTGACCGTCTTGAAGCCGTCGATGTCCAGGCAGACGACCGCGGCCGAGCCGCCGCCGCGCACCGTGCGCAGCAGCGCCTGCTGGACGCGGTCGGCGAACAGCTCCCGGTTGGCCAGGCCGGTCAGGCCGTCGTGCAGGGCGGAGTGCGCCAGGGCCTCCTCGGCGCGGCGGCGGCCGGTCACGTCGGTGACGTGCACGACGACGCCGCCGACGTCGGGGTCGTCACCCAGGTCGACCAGCCGGACGCCGAGCCAGCGGTCCTCGCCGCGCCAGCGGGCGGGCACCTCGGCGTCGACCACCGTGCCGGCCGCCTCGAGCGCCCGGTCGAAGACCCGCTGGGCCTGCTCGAGGTCGAGGCCGGCCAGCCGCACCGCCTCCCCCGCGCTGTGCCCGCGCAGCGGGGCGGTCCCGAGGACCGCCGCCATCGGTGCGGGGTCGCTGAGCAGCCGGCCGTCGCGGGAGACCACCAGGACCGCGTCGGAGGAGTGGGCGGCGAGCTTGGCCGCGTGGCGCTCCCGCGAGCGCAGCAGCGCCCGGGCCGCCGCCTCGCGGCGCACCAGCAGCGCGGCGCGGAGGAAGACCAGCGCGGTGAGCACCACCATGCCGGCGAGGATCGCCACCGGGTCGCCCGCGCCGCCGCTCGCGTGGACGGCGAGGTCGGTCGTGGGCGGCACCAGCAGCGCGCCGAGGCACACGGCCAGCCGCGCCAGGTCCGACCGCCGGGACGGCGCGGGCGCGGTCCCGGACGCCGGGGAGCCCGGCAGCCAGGTGGCGACCGCCAGCAGCACGCTGCCGAGCACCCAGCCGGCGTCGAGCAGGGAGCCGAAGCTGTCCGCGTCGGCGTGCAGCAGGTAGGCGACGTCGGAGAACAGCCAGCACGCGCAGGCGGCCGCCACCAGCGACGTCCGCTCCCCCTGCCGCCGGGTCGCCAGCAGGCGCACGACCAGTCCGATCAGCGCCGCGTCGAGCGCGGGGTAGCAGGCGAGCGCGATGCGGGTGGGCAGGTCCAGCGACGCGTCCCCGACGGTCGCGGCGATCGACACCTCCCACACCACCAGGAGGACAGCGACGAAGACGACCAGCGCGTCGATCCAGCCGGCCACCTGCTCGTCGCGGTCGTCGGTGTGGCTGCGGGCGAGCAGGGCCAACCCGATCGCCAGCGCGACGTAACCGGCGAGGTAGACGGCGTCGGCCGGGCCGGCCCCCGTGCCCGACCCGGTGGAGGAGGCCTGCACCTGCCACAGCACGTCGCCGACGGCGGAGAGGGTCGCGCCGGCGGCGATGCACGATGCGGCCGGGCGACGGCTCCCCCGCGCGGCCCCGCCCCAGGCGGCGACGACGGTCAGCCCGACGACGCCGAAGTAGAGCGCGGTGCCCGCGGTGCTGCCCGACCAGGCGGCTAGTGCCCACAGCACCAGCGCGACCAGGACGACGGCCGCGCCGAGGACCGCCCGGCGCAGGACCGCAGGGGGGACGGCGACGCTGCCGACGCGGACGCTGGTCGATGACACGGTCTGCGCATCGGCGTGGAACGGAACGGTCTGGAACCCTTCCGGTCGCCGGTCCCCCGCGGGGGTGACCCCGGGTCAGCTCCCCGGGCGCAGCACCGCCACCACCACGTGCGGCCCCGGCTCGCGCAGCGCCGTCCCGAGCTGGTCGGCGAGGTCCTCGGCGGTCTCGGCGCGGGTGGCCGGCACGCCCATGCCGGTGGCCAGCGCGACGAAGTCCAGGGCCGGTCCGCCGAGGTCGAGCAGCTGCCCGGCCCGCTCGCCGCCGCCGGTGGCGCCCACCCGGGACAACTCGCCCTGCAGGATCGCGTAGGAGGCGTTGTCGTAGAGGACGACGGTGACGTCGAGCTGCTCCCGGGCCATCGTCCACAGCGCCTGGACGGTGTACATGGCGCTGCCGTCGGCCTGCAGGGCGACCACGGGCCGGTCGGGGCAGGCCACCGCCGCGCCGACCGCCATCGGCAGCCCGTCGCCGATCGCGCCACCGGTGAGCGCCAGCCAGTCGTGCCGCGGCGCGCCGGAGGTCAGCTCGGCCAGCCCGATCCCGGAGGTGATGGCCTCGTCGACCACGATCGCCCGCTCGGGCAGCAGCGCGCCGACCACCGCCGACACCGTCCGTGGCGCGAGGCGCCCGGTCGGGAGCTCCGGGCGGGAGGCCTCCAGCAGCTCCGGCTCGGCACCGGCGGCGACCTCCCCGGCCAGCTCCTCCAGCGCCGCGACGCCGTCCTCGCCCGGTGCGGAGAGGACGTGCACCGTGCAGTCCTCGGGCACCGGCGTGCCCGGCGTGCCCGGGTAGCCGAAGAAGTGCACCGGGGAGGTCGCCCCGGCCAGCACCAGGTGCCGCGTGCCGGCGAGCGCCTTGATCGCCACCTCCGGCGGGTAGGGCAGCTTGTCCACGGCGGGCAGCCCCGCGCCGCGCACCATGCGCGCGGGGAAGGTCTCGGACAGGAGCCGCGCGCCGGTGCCCGCGGCCACCCGGGCCGCGGCCAGCAGGCCGGTCTCGGACGCCACGACGTCGTCGCCGACGAAGAGCACGGTGGGCTCCCCCGACCGCAGCACCGACGCCGCCGCGGACACCGCGGCGGCGGGCACCCGCGGGCGGGGGCGCGCCGCCGGGGGGTCGGCCACGGCCGCGCCGTCGGACCACGAGACGTCGGCCGGCAGGACCAGCGTGGCGATCTGGCCGCGGGCGGCCGCGGCGACGGCGTCCACGGCGTCGGCGGCGACGTCCTCGGGGGCCAGCGAGCGGCGGACCCAGCCCGACACGGTGCCGGCCAGCGCGTCGACGTCCGACTCCAGCGGCGCGTCCAGGCGCTTGTGCGAGCGGGCGTGGTCGCCGACGACGTTGACCATCGGCGCCCGGCCGCGGCGGGCGTTGTGCAGGTTGGCCAGCCCGTTGCCCAGGCCCGGGCCCAGGTGCAGCAGCGTGGCCGCGGGCCGGCCGGTCATGCGGGCCCAGCCGTCGGCGGCGCCGGTGGCCACGCCCTCGAAGAGGGTGAGCACGCCGCGCATCTCCGGGACGTCGTCGAGCGCGGCGACGAAGTGCATCTCCGACGTGCCGGGGTTGGCGAAGCAGACGTCGACGCCGGCGTCGACGAGGGTGCGGATGAGAGCCTGGGCGCCGTTCACCGGGAGACGTGCACCTCGGTCACCTCGTAGTGGGTCATCGTGGCGCCGCCGGTGGCGAAGGAGGCGATGTCCTTGGCCCCGGCCTTGCCCTCCTCGGAGGCGAACGCCGCGCCCATCGCCTCCTCGGAGTCGAAGTCGAGCTCCGCGACGAGGTAGGGCGCGGGGTGCGAGGGGTCCAGGGAGTGCGGCCGGCCGGTGGTGAAGCGCACCAGGCCCGGCAGCTGCACGGTCAGCGGGACGTGCGTGTCCCGGTAGTGGGCGTCGAACGCCGCCGGGTCCTCGGGCTGCCCGTAGCTGACGACGAGCCTGTGCACCATCTGCGCCACTCCTGGGGGTCGGGCCGGGCGCCGCGCCCGGTCGGCCCCACCCTGTCAGGCACCGCCCCGTCCCCGCGACCTCAGAAGGTGATCACCAACCGCCCGCGCACCCCGCCGGCGGCGAGCACCCGGTGCGCCTCGGGCGCCTCCTCGGGCGCGAACGCGCGGGCCACCCGCAGGGTCAGCGCGCCGGACTCCACCTGCTCGCGCAGCCGGTCGAGGGCCGCCGCGTTCTCCGCGTAGTGGCGCACCCGCGTGGGGAAGGCCTCGACCCGGCCCGAGCCGTCGCCGCGATAGCCGCGCACCGTGGCCAGCCGGCCGCCGTCGCGGATCGCCGGCAGCACGTGGGCGTCCTGCACCGAGCCGTCGGCCAGCCCGTCGACGCCGTCGGGGAACTCGGCGCGGATCCGGTCGGCCACGTCGTCGCCGCGCCGGACGACGACGTCGGCGCCGAGGTCGCGCACCAGCTGCTCGTCGGCCTCGGCGGCGTCGGCGACGACGGTCAGCCCGTCTGCCTTCGCCAGCTGGACGACGTAGCCGCCGTAGGCACCGGCCGCGCCGGTCACCGCGATCACCGACCCCGGCGGCAGGGCCAGGTGGTCGAGCGAGAGCCGGGCGGTGAGGGCGTTCATCGGCAGCGTCGAGGCGGCCACGGCGTCGGCGCCCGCCGGCACCCGGGCCACCGAGGCCGCGGGCAGCACGAGGTCCTCGCGGTACCCGCCGTGCGCGCCGGTGGGCACGACGATGCCCATGACCGCGTCGCCCACCGCGACCCGGTCGACGTCCTCGCCGACCTCGACCACCTCACCGGCGGCGTCCATGCCCGGCACCCACGGCGGGGTCTTCACCGGGTCGCGCCCGGCGTAGGCGCCCTCGCGCAGGTGGGTGTCGGTCGGGCTGACCGCCGCGGCCCGCACCCGCACCCGCACCTGGCCGGGCCCGAGGGGCTCGTCCGGGACGTCGACGACGGAGAGGGCCTCGGGCCCGCCGAACTCGGTCACTCCCACGGCTCGCACGCCCCGACCTTAGGGGCCTCCCGCGCCATGACGTCACGGGGCTTGCGGATGACGTCACAGTGGTGTCAATATGACGTCATGGACCTCACGCCGTACGTCGAGCAGCTCCGCCGGGAGCTGGCGCTGGCCGCCGCGCCGGGCGGTGAGGAGGCGCAGGCCCTCGCCGAGCGGCTCACCGCCCCGCTGGAGTCCTCGGTCCGGCTGGCCCTGCTCAGCGCGCTGTCCGCGGCGGCGGAGGAGATCACCGGCCAGCTCGCCCCCGGCTCGGTCGACGTGCGGCTGCGGGGCAGCGACATCGGCTTCGTCGTCACCCCTCCCCCGGCCGAGGAGCACCTGCCCGCGCCGGCTCCCGAGGCGGTCGTCCCCGACGCCGACGACGGCAGCACCATCCGCATCACCCTGCGGCTGCCCGAGACGCTCAAGGTCCGCGTCGAGGAGGCCGCCGCCCGCCTCGGCTCGTCGGTGAACACCTGGCTGGTCCGGGTCGTGGCCGACGCCGTCGCCCGGGCCGACCGTCCCCCGGCCGCCGAGCCGCGCCGTTCGCGCTGGTCGGCGGGCCAGTCCTACACCGGCTGGGTCCGCTAGCCCGCACACCGCACACGCACGCCCGCACCGCACCCCCGGCCGACCGGCCGGGGCCGATCCGGCACGCCCGGGAGGCGCCGCCATGCCCACCTTCGACACCCCCGACCCGATCACCGCCCGCATCGACGTCGCCGCCGGCAGCGTCCGCGTGCGGGCCACCGACCAGCCCGTCACGGTGGTCGACGTCCGGCCGCACGACGACCGCAGCAGCGCCGACGTCCAGGCCGCCGAGCAGGCCACCGTCACCTGCGCCGGCGGGCACCTGCTGGTCCGCACCACCGGCCGGCCGCGGCTGCTGTTCCTCGGCTCCGGCGGCGAGGTCGACGTCGACGTGGCGCTGCCCGAGGGCTCGTCGGTCGAGGTGCGGACGACGGCCGGCGGGATCTCCTGCTCCGGCCGGCTCGGCCGCGCCGCCCTCGAGAGCCGCCACGGCGACCTCCAGCTCGACTCGGCCGCCGGGCTGCGGGCCCGCACCAGCAGCGGCGGCATCACCGTCGGCGCCGTCTCCGGCGACGCCGTCGCGCAGACCGACTACGGCGACGTGCGGATCGGCCGCACGGACGGCGACACCCGGCTGCGGACCAACTGCGGTGACGTCACCGTGGACCACATCGCCGGCTCGCTGCTCGGGAGCACCAGCTACGGGAGGGTGCGCGTGGGCGAGGCGGTGCGGGGGTCGCTGGTGCTCGAGACCGCCTACGGCGAGGTCGAGGCGGGCATCGCCGCGGGCACCGCGGCCTGGCTGGACCTGCAGTCGGCCTCGGGCAGCATCCGCAACGAGCTCACCGCCGCCGACGGCCCCGAGGACGCCACCGGCACCGTGCAGCTCAAGGCGCGCACCGCCTACGGCGACATCCTCGTCCGCCGGGCCTGAGGAGGACCGGGATGACCGCCGCCACCGCCGCCATCGCCGTCACCGGCCTGCGCAAGGCCTTCGGCCCGACGACCGTCCTCGACGGGCTGGACCTGACCGTGCCCGAGGGCACCGTCTACGCCCTGCTCGGCCCCAACGGGGCCGGCAAGACCACCACCGTCGACGTCCTCTCGACGCTCCTCCCCGCTGACGGCGGCGAGGTCCGCGTCGCCGGGCACGACCTGCACCGGGAGCCGGACGCGGTGCGCGCCGCGATCGCGCTGACCGGCCAGTTCTCCGCCGTCGACACGCTGCTCACCGGCGCCGAGAACCTGCGGCTCATGGCCGACCTGCACCACCTCGGCCGGGAGGAGGGCCGCCGCCGCGCCGCCGAGCTGCTCGCCCGGTTCGACCTGACCGACGCGGCGGGGAGGCCGCCGGCCACCTACTCCGGTGGCATGCGCCGCCGGCTGGACCTGGCGATGGGGCTCATGGCCCGCCCACGGGTCGTCTTCCTCGACGAGCCGACGACCGGGCTCGACCCGCGCAGCCGGCGGGCGATGTGGGACGCCGTCCGCGATCTGGTGGCCGACGGCGTCACGGTCCTCCTCACCACGCAGTACCTCGAGGAGGCCGACCAGCTCGCCGACCGCATCGGCGTCCTCGACGGCGGCCGGCTGGTGGCCGAGGGCACCGCCGACGAGCTCAAGCGGCTGGTCCCCGGCGCCTCGGTGCGGCTGCGCTTCCCCGACGCCGCGGCGCTCTGGCGGGCCGCCCGCGCCCTGCCGACCGGCACCGCCGACCCCGCGGCGCTGGTCCTCGAGGTCCCCGGCGACGGCAGCGTGCCCGCGCTGCGGGCGCTGCTCGACCGGCTCGACGACGCCGGCGTCGAGGCCGCCGACCTGACCGTGCACACCCCCGACCTGGACGACGTCTTCCTGGCCCTGACCGGCCGGCCGGCTGCCGAGGAGGTGGCCTCGTGACCACGCTGGCCCTCGCGCTGAGCGACTCCGCCACCATGCTGCGGCGCAACCTGAGGCGCGCCGTGCGCTACCCCGGGCTGACGGTCATCGTGGCCGCGCTGCCGATCGTCTTCCTGCTGCTGTTCGTCTACGTCTTCGGCGGGACGCTCGGCGCCGGGCTGGGCGCTCCGTCCGGCGGCCGGGCGGAGTACGTCACCTACGTCGTCCCCGGCATCCTCGTGCTGGCCGTCACCGGCGGCGCGCAGGGCACGGCGATCGGGATCGCCATGGACATGACCGAGGGCATCATCGCCCGGTTCCGCACCATGTCGATCGCCCGGGCGTCGGTCCTCACCGGGCACGTCGTCGGCGCCGTGGTCCAGACGCTGGTCGGGCTGGCGCTCGTCCTCGCCGTCGCGCTGCTGATCGGCTTCCGGCCGGACGCGAGCGCGCTGGAGTGGCTCGCGACGGTCGGCGTCCTGGCCATGACCAGCTTCGCGCTGTCCTGGCTGTCGGTGGCCATGGGGCTGTGGACGAGGACGGTCGAGGCGGCCAGCAACCTGCCGATGCCGCTGATGCTCCTGCCGTTCTTCGGCAGCGGCTTCGTGCCGGTCGAGTCGATGCCCGGCTGGCTGCGCTGGTTCGCCGAGCACCAGCCGTTCACCCCGATCGTCGAGACGCTGCGCGGCCTGCTCACCGGGACGGCGATCGGGTCGTCCGCCCTCCTCGCGGTGGCCTGGTGCGCCGGCATCGCACTGGTCGGCCACCTGTGGGCCCGGGCGAACTACGAGCGCCGCCCGCCCCGTTGACGCGCGAGCGGCCCGGGACCGTGGTGGTCCCGGGCGGCGTCCTCAGCGGCGCAGGCCGTACTCCCGGAGCAGGCCGCGGCTGATGATCGTCTTCTGGATCTCGCTGGTGCCCTCGCCGATGAGCAGGAACGGCGCCTCACGCATGAGCCGCTCGATCTCGTACTCCTTGGAGTAGCCGTACCCGCCGTGGATGCGGAACGACTGGGTGGTCACCTCGGCGCAGTACTCGCTGGCCAGCAGCTTGGCCATGCCGGCCTCGACGTCGTTGCGCCGGCCGGCGTCCTTGAGCCGGGCGGCGTTGACCATCATCAGGTGGGCGGCCTCGACCTTCGTGGCCATCTCGGCGAGCTGGAACGCGATCGCCTGGTGCTGCACGATCGGCTTGCCGAAGGTCTCCCGCTGCTGGGCGTACTCGACGGCGAGCTCGAAGGCGCGGATGGAGATGCCGCAGGCGCGGGCGGCGACGTTCACCCGGCCCACCTCGACGCCGTCCATCATCTGCGCGAAGCCGCAGCCGGGCTCCCCGCCGAGGACCATGTCCGCGCCGATGCGGTAGCCGTCGAACACCAGCTCGGTGGTGTCGACGCCCTTGTAGCCCATCTTGTCGATCTTGCCGGGGATGGTCAGGCCCGGAGCGACGGTGCCGAAGCCGGCGGGCTTCTCCACCAGGAAGGTGGTCAGGTTCTGGTGCGGCTTGTCCGCGCCCAGGTCGGTGCGCACCAGCGCCGCGACCAGCGTGGAGGAGCCGCCGTTGGTCAGCCACATCTTCTGGCCGTCGATGACGTAGTCGTCGCCGTCCCGCACGGCCTTGGTCCGGATGCCCGCGACGTCGGACCCCAGGCCCGGCTCGGACATCGAGAACGCGCCGCGCACCTCGCCGGTGGCCATCCGCGGGAGGAAGTGCTCCTTCTGCTCCTGCGTGCCGTGCTGGCGGATCATGTAGGCGACGATGAAGTGGGTGTTGATGACGCCCGAGACGCTCATCCAGCCGCGGGCGATCTCCTCGACCACCAGCGCGTAGGTGAGCAGCGACTCGCCGAGACCGCCGTACTCCTCGGGGATCATCAGCCCGAAGATGCCCAGCTCCTTGAGCCCGTCGACGATCTCCTGCGGGTAGACGTCGCCGTGCTCGAGCTGCTGGGCGTGCGGGATGATCTCCTTGTCCACGAAGCTGCGGACCGTCGACAGGATCTCCTGCTGGATGTCGGTCAGGTCGGCGGTCTGCGCCAGTCGGGCCACGTCTGCTCCTCCGGGACTCCGGTGTCCGTGTTACCGGCGAGTATGGGCCACCCCCCGGGCACCGTCGCCGTGTCCCGGGTCACCCCCGCGCCGCTCCGAGGCATAGGAAGCAATCCCCACGAATCGGGGCCGCGAACGTGCGGATGGCTTCCTATGCCTCTGGAGGTGCCTAGGCCTCTGGAGGTGCCTAGGCCTCCGGCGGGGTGAACGACGACGTGCGGGACATGCCCGCGGCGCGGCCCTTGCCCGCGATGACCAGCGCCATCTTGCGGCTGGCCTCGTCGATCATCTCGTCGCCGAGCATCGCCGAGCCCTTCTTCCCGCCGGCCTCCGACGTGTACCAGTCGTAGGCGTCGAGGATGAGCTCGGCGTGGTCGTAGTCCTCCTGCGACGGCGCGTAGATCTCGTTGGCGGCGTCGATCTGCCCCGGGTGCAGCACCCACTTGCCGTCGAACCCGAGGACTGCGGAGCGCTTGGCCACCTCGCGGAAGGCGTCGACGTCGCGCACCTGCAGGAAGGGCCCGTCGATGGCCTGCACGCCGCGGGCGCGGGCGGCCATGAGGATGGTCATCAGGATGTGGTGGAACGGGTCGCCCGGGTAGTCGGGGTGCAGCGCACCGACCACCAGCGAGCGCATGCCGATGCTGGCCATGAAGTCGGCCGGGCCGAAGATGATCGTCTCGATCCGGGGGCTGGCGAAGGCGATGTCGTCGACGTTGACGAGCCCCTGCGCGGTCTCGATCTGCGCCTCGATGCCGATCCGCCCGACCTCCAGGCCGTTGGTCTTCTCGATCTGGGTGAGCAGCAGGTCCAGCGCCCGCACCTGGGCGGCGTCGGCGACCTTGGGCAGCATGATGCAGTCGAGCTCGGCGCCGGCGCCCTCGACCACCTCGACGACGTCGCGGTAGGTCCACTCCGTCGTCCAGTCGTTGACCCGGACCGTGCGGATCCGCTCACCCCAGCCGCCCTCGTTGAGCGCCGCGACGACGTTCTTGCGCGCGCCCGGCTTGGCCAGCGGCGCGACGGCGTCCTCGAGGTCGAGGAACACCTGGTCGGCCGGCAGGCCCTTGGCCTTCTCCAGGAAGCGCGGGTTGCTGCCCGGGACGGCCAGGTTGGAACGGCGGGATCGGAGCTCGGCCACGGTGCCTCCAGTGGTGATCGTTGATCGGAGGGTAGTGACGGCCCGTCGGTCCCCTCGCAGGGTCCCGCCACGAGCGGCGGTCGGCCTCCCTGCAGGGGCCCGCCGCGAGCTTGCGAGCGGTGGGGGGCAGGAAGGTCCTTGCAGGGGGGCGAGGGGGTCCGTCGTCAGGTGACCGGTTCCACCGGCGTCACCGGCCGGCCCGCGCGGACCACCAGCGCCACCCCGGCGACGACGGCGACCATGCCCGGCAGCGCGAGCAGCGGCGGGGTCTGCTGCAGCAGCACCAGCGCGACCAGCAGCGCCCCGGGTACCTCGAGCAGCACCGCCAGCCCGACCACCGTGGGTCCGACCGTGGACAGCACCAGGTTGAGCAGGGTGTGCCCGAGGATCTGGGCGCACACGGTGATCGCGGCGATCAGCCACCAGTCGCGGGCGCTGAACCCGGCGAGCGGGGTGGTGGTCACCAGCGCGGCCAGGGCCAGCACCACCGCGCAGGTGGAGTAGCAGACGACCGAGTAGGCCGACGTCGCCAGCCGGGTGCGCGCCCGGGCGCCGGCCAGCATGTACCCGCCGGCGCAGATCGCGCCGAGCAGCGCCAGCCCGTCACCGGCCAGCGCCTCCAGGCTCACCGCGACGTCGACCCCGGCGATCAGCGCCGCGCCGACGACGGCCAGCGCCAGCCCGACCCACACCTGCGCGGGCAGCCGCACGCCGGAGACGCGCGCGGCCAGCGCCGTCCAGACCGGCGTCGTGGTGACCAGCGCGGTCGACGCGGCGACGGTGGTCATCGACAGGCTGGGCAGCCACGCGGCGAAGTGCGCGGCGAGGAACAGCCCGGCCACGACCGACGTCGTGAGGTCCCGCGGCCGCAGGCCGGTCAGGGTGGCCCGCTCACGGCCCAGCAGCACCGGCACGAGCAGCGCCGCGCCGGCGGCGTTGCGCCAGAAGGCGATCGCGAGGAACGAGGCGGTCACCATCGCGGTCAGCGGCCCGGAGAACGAGATCCCGACGACGGCGACCGCCATGAGCCCGACGTCGCGGGCGCCCGGGCGGTGCACCGCCCACGGGTCGACCGCGCCTGCCCCTCGGCCCTGCTGCAGGGTCCCGCCGCGAGCCTGCGAGTGGTGGGGGGCAGCAGGGTCCTTCATGGCACGCGGATGCGACCGGCTGCCACCGGCACCACCGCGCCGGCCACCGTGGCCGTGGACGCCCGGCCGCCGTCGGCGGTGACGGTGCAGCGCAGGACCGACGGCCGGCCCATCGCCTCGCCCTGGCGCACGGTGTAGGCCGACGTGCCCTCCGGCGCCAGCAGCCCGGAGGCCACCAGCCACACGCCGGCGCCCAGCGCGGCCGACCCGGTGGCGGGGTCCTCGCTCCAGCGGAGGTCGTGGGCGAAGACCCGGGCGTAGGCGGTCGAGGTCGCGGCGTCCCAGGAGAGCACCGAGACGCCCTCCCCCACGCCGAGCGCGGCCAGCGCCGCCGGCTGCGGGGCGGCGTGGTCGACGACGCCGGGGTGCACGGCCAGGAAGGTCCACGGCAGGCCGCACCCGGCCACCCCCGCCGGCACGCCGACGACGTCGGCCGCGGCCAGCCCCAGTGCCTCCGCGAGCACCGCCGGGTCGGGGCCGTCCTCGAAGGTCGGCCGGCCGCCGGTGAGGGTGGCGCCGTCCTCGGTGACCTCGATGGGCAGCACGCCGGCCCCGCACTCCTGGTGCAGCGTGCCCGCGGGCAGCCGGCCGGTGCGCACCAGCGTGTGCGCCGCGCCGACGCTCGGGTGCCCGGCGAAGGGCAGCTCGGCGTACGGGGTGAAGATGCGGACCCGGTACGACGCGCCGGGCTCGGTCGGCGCGCACAGGAACGACGTCTCCGACAGCGCGAACTCGGCGGCCAGCGCCTGGCACTGCTCCGTGGTCAGGTCGTCGGCGTCGAACACCACCGCCAGCGGGTTGCCCGCGAACGCCCGCGGGGCGAAGACGTCGACGACCTCGTACTCCACGGAACCCGGGGTGGCCACGGCCCGACGGTAACCTCACGAACCGTGAGCACGGTGACCAGGGCGTACGTCGCGCGGCTCGCCGGGCTCCCCGTGTTCGACCCCAACGGCGACCGTGTCGGGCGGGTGCGCGACCTGGTCGTGGCGCTGCGGGTGGGCACCGCCAGCCCTCGGGTGCTGGGCCTGGTCGTCGAGGTGGTGGCCCGCCGCCGCATCTTCGTGCCGATGGGCCGGGTCACCACGGTCGACCCCGGGGCGATCGTGCTGTCGTCGGGCACGCTCAACCTCAAGCGGTTCGAGCAGCGGCGCGGGGAGACGCTGGTGCTCGGCGAGCTGCTCGACCGCACGGTCACCATCCGGGAGACCGGCCGGCCCGCCACCGTCGTCGACGCGGGGATGGAGCAGACCCGCACCGGCGAGTGGGAGATCACCCGGCTCGCCGTGCAGGAGCCCGGCCGGCTGGGCCGGCGGGGGCAGCTGCACCAGCTGGCCTGGGACGAGGTGGTGGGCCTGGCGCTGCCCGAGAGCGGGCAGGGCGCCGAGACGCTCATCGCCACCTACCGCGAGCTCAACGCCGCCGACCTCGCCCACGCGCTGCAGGACCTGCCGGTCAAGCGGCGGCACGAGGTGGCCGGGGCCCTCGACGACCAGCGGCTGGCCGACGTGCTCGGCGAGCTGCCCGAGACCGAGCAGATGGCGATCCTGCAGAACCTCGAGGAGGCCCGCGCCGCCGACGTCCTCGAGGAGATGGACCCCGACGACGCCGCCGACCTGCTCTCCGAGCTGTCCAACGTCGACCGCAACCGGCTGCTGGAGCTCATGGAGCCCGACGAGGCCGAGCCGGTGCGCCAGTTGCTGCAGTACTCCGAGGACACCGCCGGCGGGATCATGACCAGCGAGCCGGTGAT
Source organism: Geodermatophilus sp. SYSU D00700 (assembly GCF_054050255.1). Classification (NCBI taxonomy): domain Bacteria; kingdom Bacillati; phylum Actinomycetota; class Actinomycetes; order Geodermatophilales; family Geodermatophilaceae; genus Geodermatophilus; species Geodermatophilus sp. SYSU D00700. Next base: position 101,712 of record NZ_JBJGZA010000008.1, read on the forward strand.
CCTCACGCCCGACGCGACCATCGCCGAGGCGCTGGCCCGGGTGCGCGAGCCCGAGCTCACCCCGTCGCTGGCCAGCCAGGTCTACGTCTGCCGCCCGCCCTCGGCCACCCCGACCGGGCGCTACCTGGGACTCGCGCACATCCAGCGGCTGCTCCGCGAGCCGCCGTCGGCCCTGGTCAGCGGCGTGCTCGACGACCTGGAGCCGCTGCGGCCGGAGGCCCCGCTGGCCGAGGTCACCCGGTACTTCGCCACCTACAACCTGGTGGCGGCGCCCGTGGTCGACGACCGCGGCCGGCTGGTGGGCGCGGTCAGCGTCGACGACGTCCTCGACCACCTGCTCCCCGAGAACTGGCGCGAGCGGGCCCGCCGTGGCTGACGGCCGGCGGCTCGACGTCCCCCGCGGCTCACCCCGCGGGCTGGGCAGCTACCTGCGGCTGGACCCCGACGCGGTCGGCCGGTTCGCCGAGGCCATCGCCCGGTTCCTCGGCACCGGCCGCTTCCTCGCCGTCCAGACGATCATCGTGATCCTGTGGATCGCGCTCAACGTGTTCGCCGTGCGGCTGCGCTGGGACCCCTACCCGTTCATCCTGCTCAACCTGGCGTTCTCCACCCAGGCCGCCTACGCCGCGCCGCTGATCCTGCTGGCCCAGAACCGGCAGGCCGACCGAGACCGCGTGCAGGCCGAGGAGGACCGGGCCCGCGCCGCGCAGACCCGCGCCGACACCGAGTACGTCGCGCGTGAGCTGGCCGCGTTGCGCCTGGCGATCGGCGAGGTGGCCACCCGCGACTTCATCCGCGGCGAGCTCACCCGCCTCGTCGACAGCTTCCCCGCCGAGGAGCGGGAGAAGAAGGGGAAGAAGCGGCACAAGGACGTCGCCCAGCCGGCCCTGGCCGACCCCGCGACGTAGCGCACCGTTTCGTCGTCCCCCTGCGGCATCCTGCGGGGCGTGCGCGCACACACGGTGGTGCCCTCGCCGATGGGGCCGCTGACCGTCGTCGCCGACGACGGCGTGCTCGTGCGCCTGTACCTCTCCCCGCCGGGCCCCCGGGCCGAGATCGGCGCGCGGGACGACGCCGCCCTCGCCGGCGCCGCCGGCCAGCTCGGCGAGTACCTCGCCGGCGACCGGGAGGCCTTCGACCTGCCGCTGCGGCCGGTGGGCAGCGACTTCGAGCTGGCCGTCTGGCAGCAGCTCACCCGCATCCCCTACGGCGAGACGCGCAGCTACGGCGCGGTCGCGGCGGCCGTCGGCGAGCCCGGCGGCGCGCAGGCCGTGGGCCTCGCCTGCGGGCGCAACCCGCTGGCCGTCGTCGTCCCCTGCCACCGGGTGGTCGGCGCCGACGGCAGTCTGGTGGGCTTCGGCGGCGGACTCGCCCGCAAGCGCTTCCTGCTCGACCTCGAGCAGCGCGACAGCCGGCTGTTCTGACCCGGCGCCGGTCAGGTCCCGGCGGAGTCGGGCCCGTCGTCGGGCACCCCGGCCACGGACAGCTCCAGGTCGACGAAGGCCGCGATCATCGCCCGGTAGACGCGCTCGGCCACCTCCGGACTGGCCCCCCGGGCCGCCGCGAGCCGCCGCGCCCGGGCGACGACCTGCTCGACCCGGCCCGGAGCCCGCACGGCTGCCGCGTCGGTCTTGAACCGGGCCGCCGCCCGCACCAGCCGCTCCCGCCGGGCCAGCAGGGCCACGAGGTCCTCGTCGAGGCGGTCGATCGCGCTCCGGACGTCGGCCAGCGAGGTGGGCTCGGTCATCTCAGCTCCCCAGGACGTGCACGAGCGCCCCGGTGGCGCCGGCGGCCACCAGGACGACGACGAACGGGGCGCGCAGCGCGAGCGCCACCGCGGCGACGGCCAGCCCGGCCAGCCGGCCGTCGACGACCAGGTCGCGCCCCGCGGCGACCGCCTGCACCGCCACGAGCGCGGCCAGCAGCGCGGCCGGGACGAAGGTGACCATGCGGGTGACCCAGGGCCGCTCGACCCACGCCGCGGGCACCGACAGCCCGGCGAGCTTGAGCAGGTAGCAGCCCAGCGACCCGGCCAGCACCACCGCCCACAGCGTCCCGCTGCTCACGCCGCCGCCTCCTGCCGGGGCCGGCCGGCCAGCGCGACCGCGACGACGGCGGTCACCACCTGCACGCCCGGCGGCACGAACGGGGTGAGCGCCAGTGCCACGGCCGCACCGCCGAGCGCGACCCGGCGGGCGACGGCGGGCTCCTCGGCGCCGGCGCGCAGCCGCGGCCAGAGCAGGGCGAGGAAGGCGGCGGGGACGACGGCGTCGAGCGCCGCCTGTGCGGTCTCCCCCAGCGCCGCGGCACCGAGCGCGCCGACCAGCGTGGTGGTGTTCCAGACCGTGAAGATCGTCGCGCCGCCGGCGAGGAACGCCAGCCGGGCCAGCGGGCGGTCGGGGGCGGCCACGGCCAGCGCCGTCGTCTCGTCGATGACCCAGTGCGCCGCGCCCAGCCGGCGCAGCAGGCCGCGCGGGGCGAGCAGCGGGGCCAGCCGGACGCCGTAGACGGTGTTGCGGGTGCCGAGCAGCAGCGCGCTGCCGACCGCCGCGGCCGCGCCACCGCCGGCGCCGAGCACGCCGACGAGGGCGAACTGGGAGGCTCCGGTGAACATCAGCAGCGACATCGCCAGCGCCTGCCAGGGGTCGAGGCCCGCGGCGTCGGCGGCCGCGCCGAAGGCCACCCCGTAGAGGCCGACGGCGACACCGAGCCCGATCGCGTCGCGCAGGACGGCGGCGCGGGCGGATCCGGACACGGGACCCGAGGCTAGCGACCGGCCGCGGAGGGGAAGCACGGCGCCCGGCACCGCGTTGACCTGCACGGGTGCGCCGCGCCGGACTGCGCAGTACGTCACCCCCGCGCCGGGCGGCACCCGGTGCCGACCGCCGTACAGTGGCAGGTGGCCCGCGGAGCTGGTCCCCGCCGTGTGCGGCAGGCCGCAGCCGGGTCCCCCCGTCGAAGGAGACACACACCCCCATGTCCGACACGCTGACCGGCTCGCCGGCGCTCGACGCCGTCAACGCCGCTCTGGCCACCGTCCAGGACCCGGAGATCAACCGCCCGCTGACCGAGCTCGGCATGGTCAAGGACGTGCAGATCGGCGTCGGCGGCGACCCGGGTGCCGTGCGGGTCGAGGTCTACCTGACCGTGGCCGGCTGTCCGATGCGCGAGACGATCACCAACCGCGTCACCACCGCGGTGTCCGCCGTCGCCGGCGTGACCTCGGTGCAGGTGGGCCTCGACGTGATGAGCGACGAGCAGCGCGCCGAGCTGCGCCGGACCGTGCGCGGCACCGACACCGCCGAGCCGGTCATCCCCTTCGCCCAGCCGGGCTCGCTGACCCGCGTCTACGCCGTCGCCTCCGGCAAGGGCGGCGTGGGCAAGTCCAGCGTCACGGTCAACCTGGCCGCCGCGCTGGCCAAGCGCGGCCTGTCGGTGGGCGTCGTGGACGCCGACATCTACGGCCACTCGGTGCCGCGCATGCTGGGCGTCGACGACAAGCCGACCCAGGTCGACAACATGATCATGCCGCCGCAGTCGATGGGCGTGAAGGTCATCTCGATCGGCATGTTCACCCCGGGCAACACCCCGGTCGTGTGGCGCGGGCCGATGCTGCACCGGGCGCTGCAGCAGTTCCTCGCCGACGTGTGGTGGGGCGACCTCGACGTCCTGCTGCTCGACCTGCCGCCCGGCACCGGCGACGTCGCGATCTCCATCGCCCAGCTGCTGCCCAACGCCGAGATCCTCGTGGTGACCACACCGCAGCAGGCCGCCGCCGAGGTGGCCGAGCGGGCCGGCGCGATCGCCACGCAGACCCACCAGCAGGTGGTCGGCGTCATCGAGAACATGTCCTGGCTGGAGCTGCCCGACGGCTCCCGGATGGAGGTCTTCGGCTCCGGCGGCGGCCAGGCGGTCTCCGACGCGCTGACCCGCACGCTCGGCGCCCGGGTGCCGCTGCTGGGCCAGATCCCCCTCGACACCCGGCTGCGCGAATCCGGCGACGCCGGCGCGCCGATCGTGCTCGCCGAGCCCGGGACGCCCGCCGCGCAGGCGCTGACGAGCATCGCCGACTCCCTCGCCGTCCGGCAGCGCGGCCTGTCGGGCATGTCGCTGGGGCTCACCCCCGTCCGCCGCTGACCCACCGGCACCCAGAACGGCCCGGCTCCCGCGAGGGAGCCGGGCCTTTCTGCGCAGCGGGGCCGGCTACGTGGCGTCGACGTCGAAGGGCGGCGGGACGGCGGGGTCGCGCCGCACCGCGGGCGGCGGCTTGACCAGGCTGGCCGCGGTCGCACCGGCGGGCACGCCCGGCTCGCCGGCGCTGCCGCGGCGCACCGGCGGGGCGTCGTCGTCCTCGAACAGCTGCTGCCGGATGAACGTCTTCGGGTGGTACTTGCGCAGGTCGAGGTCGCGCAGTCCGGCGAGTTCCTCACCCAGCGAGTCGTCGACCTGGGCGCGCACCCCGGTCAGCGCGGTGCGGACCTTCTTCAGGCCGGCCGCCGCGTCGCGGGCCAGGGTGGGCAGCCGCTCGGGGCCGAAGATGAACAGCGCGGCGAGGGCGAGGACCACGATCTCGCCCCAGCCGATCGAGTCGAACACGTGCCGATCCCTCCTCCGTGGACCCAGCGTAGTTCGGCCCCGCTGCAGGGCCCCGCCGCGAGCCTGCGAGTGGCGGGGGGCAGCGGGGTCCTTCGTCAGGCCTGGTCGAGCGTCGCCTGCACCGTCGTGGAGGAACCATTGCGGATCAGTTCGATGGTCACCACGTCGCCGGGCCGGTGCGCGTCGATGGCCACCACGAGCTCCTCGGAGCTGCCCACCGGCACGTCGTCGACGGCGATGACCACGTCCTGCTCCCGGATCCCCGCGGCGGCCGCGGCGCTCTCGGGCTCCACGTTGAGCACCAGGGCGCCGTCGCGGGTGCCGTCGGTGACCGACCGCGTGTTGACCCCGAGCGAGGCGTGCACCGCCGCGCCGGTGGAGATCAGCTGCTCGGCGATCTCGCGGGCGGTGTCGATCGGGATCGCGAAGCCCAGGCCGACGCTGCCACCGCCCAGCGAGGCGATCGCGGTGTTGATGCCGATGACCGCGCCGGTGGCGTCGACCAGCGCGCCGCCGGAGTTGCCCGGGTTGATCGGGGCGTCGGTCTGCACGGCGCTGATGACCGCGTTGGTGTCGCTGCCCTCCCCCGCCAGCCGCACCGGCCGGTCGAGGGCGCTGACGATCCCGCTGGTGACGGTGCCGGCCAGCCCCAGGGGGGAGCCGATCGCCACCACCGGGTCGCCGACGACGACGTCGTCGGAGCTGCCCAGCGAGGCGGTGACCAGGCCGGGCCGGTCGACCTTGAGGACGGCGAGGTCGCTGGCCGGGTCGCGGCCGACGATGCGCGCCTCGGACCCGGTGCCGTCGCTGAACACCGCGCGGATCCCGGCGCCCTCGACGCCGTCGGCACCGGAGATGACGTGGTTGTTCGTGACGATGTAGCCGTTCTCACCGTCGACGACGACGCCCGAGCCCGTGGCGCCGGCCTCGCCGACGCGCACCTCGATCGACACCACCGCCGGCATCACCCGCTCGGCGATGTCGGCCACCGACCCGGGCTCGCGGGTGACGGCGTCGCCGGTCTCCGAGAGGGTCGTGCCCGGCGCGAGCAGCGGGGTCTCCGCGGCCTCGCGGGTGAGCAGGTAGCCGACGCCGCCGCCGAGCGCCCCCGCCAGCAGCACGGCCAGCAGCACCAGCGCGGCCACCCGCACCGACAGGTCGCGCAGCCGCAGCTTGCGGCGGCCCTTGCGGTCGACGACGACCGGGCCCTCCTGCTCGGCCTCCTCGTCGAACACCGCCGGACCGGTGAGGCCGGCCGGGGCGTGCGGGTCGCGCCAGGGGTCGCTGCGGGCGTCGGACTTCCACCACGGCCCGGCGGAGGTGCGCCGCCGGCCGGGGCGCCCGCCGGGCGGCTCCTGCAGGCCGCCCTGCCCGGCCGGGGCGCGGAAGGCCCGCAGCACGGCCTCCGGCGGCGGGGGGGCGACGGGCTGCGGCGGCGGGGTGGGCCGGTCCCTGGCGAAGCTGCCGGCGACGGCGGCCGGGCGCCCGAAGGCGGCCTGCTGCGCGGGGCTCGGCGGCGGGGCCGGCTGCACGGCGGGACGCCGGCGCTCGGGCGGGTCGAACGGACCGGCGGCGCCGGCGGGACGGGCGAAGACCGCGTCGCCGTCGGCCGGCCGGCCGGGGTCGGCGGCGCGCGGGGCGTCGACCGGGGGGCGGACGACGGCCTCGACGGTGCGGTCGCCGTCGTCGGATCCGGGTTGCCGGGCGTCGGGGGGCGTCACGGGTACAGGATCCTCCCCCGGCCCGGCAGGCCGGTGCGGCGGGATCGGGTGTCGCGGCTCAGGGCGCGCCGCCGGCCGGGTCGTGCGGCGCGGACGAGATCACCGTCCGCACCACCGGCGGCACCACCTCGGTGCGCTCGTCGGGACCGGACCCGTCGGCCACCGACGCCGGCGTCGGGCCGGGCGGGACGGTGCCGACGTCGGGCAGGTTGAGCGCGAGCACGGCGACGCCCACGCTCAGCGCGAGGAAGGTGCCGGCCACGCCGCGGCGCAGCCAGCGCGCCTGGTGCGGCGCGGCGCCGTGTGCGGGCGGGTCGTCGAGTGCGATGGTCCAACGCCCCGACGAGTCGGTGACGGTCAGCTGCCCGGGCCCCGCGGCGACCGTGCCCAGGCCGCCGGAGCCGGGGACGTCGGCGGTGAAGGGGATGGCGCACAGCCGGGAGAGCAGGTCACCGGGGACGGCGACGTCGGCGGCGGTGTGCAGCGCCTCCTTGGCCTCCCGCTGGGCCTGCACGAGCATCCGGCACTCGGCGCAGCCGGCCAGGTGGCGGGCGGCGCGGGCGGCCGGGCCGCTGCCCAGCTCGCCGTCGACGAGGGCCGCGATCGCCTCCTGCGCGAGGTGGCTCTCCGGCAGGCTCATGCCGGGGCTCCCGGTGCCGCGACCCCCCGCGGGGCGAGGTGGGCCAGGGCCTGCCGCAGCTGCACGCGGCCGCGGTGGATCCGGCTGCGCACGGTGCCGAGCTTGATGCCGAGGGTGGCCGCGATCTCCTCGTAGGTCAGGCCCTCGATGTCGCACAGGACGACGGCGACGCGGAACTCCGGTGGCAGCGCGTCCAGCGCCGCCTGCACCTGCGGGTCGAGGTGGGTGTCGGCGTAGACCTGCTCGGGGCTGGGCGCGGTGCCGGGCAGCCGCTCGGTGTCCTCGGGCAGCGCGTCGAACCGGATCCGCTGCCGGCGGCGGACCATGTCGAGGAACAGGTTCGTGGTGATCCGGTGCAGCCAGCCCTCGAAGGTGCCCGGCGAGAAGTCAGCGAGCGAGCGGAACACCCGGACGAAGGTCTCCTGGGTGAGGTCCTCGGCGTCCTGGGCGTTGCCCGAGAGGCGGTAGGCCAGCCGGTAGACCCGGGCGGAGTGGTCCCGGACGACCTGCTCCCAGGTGGGCGCGACCCACACCTCGCCGGCGCCGGACGCGTCCGGCCGGTCGGCGGTGGCGGGGACGGGGGCCTCGGGCACGTCGTCAGTATCGCGGACGCGCACGCTGCCGGCCTCCCCCGCAGGCTGGGAGGGGACGGCGGCACGCTCGGGTGTCACGACGGGAGCAACGGACGGCGGATCACCGGGTGTTCCCGTTCACAGGCACCTCACAGGTCGGGGTCACACCTCCGGGTCCCGGGTCGCGGCGCCGGCGGCCTCTACCCTCGGCCGGTGATGAGCGCCGAGGGACCCCCGTCGCACGCGGGCGGCACCGGCAGCGCCGCGTGGGCCGACCGGTACGCCACCGAGGACCCCGTCCTCGCCGCCGCCCGCGCCCGGGCCGGCGCGCTGGGCGGGCCGCCGCCGGTGGGGCCGGCGGTCGGGGCCACCCTGGCCGTGCTGGCGGCGGGGAGCAACGCCCGCACGGTGGTCTCCATCGGCAGCGGCGGCGGGGTGGCCGGCCTGTGGCTGCTGCGCGGCATGCGCCCCGACGGCGTCCTCACCGTGCTCGACACCGATCCCGAGCAGTTGCGGGCGGCCCGGCGCACCCTGGCCGAGGCCGGTGTCCCGCCCGGCCGGACCCGGCTGATCTTCGGCACGCCGGCCGAGGTGCTGCCCCGGCTGTCCCCCGGCGCCTACGACCTGGTGGTCTGCGCCGCTCCGCCGACCGAGTGGTCGGCGCACCTCGGCGCCGTCGTCGGGCTGGTCCGCACCGGCGGCACGCTGGCCTGCCACGGCCTGCTCGCCGGGGACCGCATCGGCGACCGCTCGGCCCGCGACCCGCAGACGGTGGCCTGGCGCGAGCTGGCCCGCACCGTGCGCGAGGACGAGCACCTGACCTCCGCCGTCCTGCCGGTCGGGGCGGGCCTGCTGCTGGCCACCCGCCGGCCGTAGCGGTCAGCTCCCGAACGGGTGCTCGGCCAGCGGCTCCCACGGGCCGCCGAGGTAGCGCCACAGCCCGAGCCCCCGGGCCGGCACCGCGTGCGGCGTGAAGCCGGCAGCGAGCCGGTCGCGCAGCCGCCGGGCGACCTCCGGCTCGACCTTGTTCTGCACGGTCACGTGGGCCGACAGGCGCTGGCGGTCCTGCCGGGTCAGCCAGGGGTCGAACTCCGCGGCCAGGCCGGCGTGCAGCGCCGAGAGCTCGCCGGACCGCAGCCGGTAGGCCACGCCGCGCCCGAGCAGCTGCAGGCCGGTCACCTCGACGTCGAACGGCGGCCGGTCGGCGGCCCGGGCCAGCGCCGCGTCGACGGCGGGCCGCTGCTCCCCGGGCAGGGCGTGGAACAGGGTCACGTGCGCGGCCAGGTGGTTGCGGTCGGCTGGGAAGTGCTCGGCGCGCAGCCGGTCGAAGCGCGCCTGCGCCCCGGCGCCGAGCAGCAGCGTGACGACCAGGGGTGACGTGCTGGAACGGCCCTCGTGCAGGGGCCCGGCCCGAGCGGCGGATGGCCCCGTCCGGAGGCTCACCCCGAGCGTGCGAGGGGTGAGCCTCCGGACGGGGTCCTTCTCGGGGGGCACGAGGGTCCTTCGTCTAGACGACGGCGCGGGCACCCTTGCCCAGGACCGCCACACCTCCGGCGCTGACGTGGTAGTGCTCGCGGTCGGCGTCGGTGTCGACGCCGATGCGGGCCCACGGCGGCACGACGACGTTCTTGTCGAGGATCGCCCGGCGGACGTACGCGCCCTCGCCGACGTGCACGCCGTTCATCAGCACGCTGTCCTCGACCCGGGCGCCGCGGTCGACGTGCACCCCGGGCGAGATGACGCTGTTGTGCACCGACCCGCCGCCGATGATCGCCCCGGCGCTGACCATCGACTCCTCGGCCCGGCCGCCGAGCACGAACTTCGCCGGCGGCAGCTGCGGCGGCAGGGTGTAGATCGGCCAGCGGTCGTTGTAGAGGTTGAACACCGGCGTCACCGACACCAGGTCCAGGTGCGCGTCGTAGTAGGAGTCGATCGTCCCGACGTCGCGCCAGTAGCCGTGGTCGCGCTCGGTGGTCCCCGGGACGACGTTGGTGGAGAAGTCGTAGACGTACGCCCGCCCGGCGTCGGCGAGCATCGGCATGATCGAGCCGCCCATGTCGTGCACCGAGTCGGGGTCCTCGGCGTCGGCGCGCAGGGCCTCGAGCAGGGCCTCGGTGGTGAACACGTAGTTGCCCATGGAGGCGAAGGACTCCTCCGGGCTGTCGGGCAGGCCCGGCGGGTCGGCCGGCTTCTCCAGGAAGCCGCGCACCTTGCCGTCGGCGCCGGCGTCGATGACGCCGAAGCCGGTGGCGTCGCGCCGGGGCACCCGCAGCCCGGCGATGGTCACGCCGGCGCCGGTCTGCAGGTGCTGGTCGACCATCTGTCCCGGGTCCATCCGGTAGACGTGGTCGGCGCCGAAGACGACGACGATGTCGGGCCGCTCGTCGTGGATGAGGTTGAGGCTCTGGAAGATCGCGTCGGCGCTGCCGGTGTACCAGCGCGGGCCGAGCCGCTGCTGGGCCGGCACCGGGGTGATGTAGTTGCCGAGCAGCTGTGACATCCGCCAGGTGGTGGTGATGTGCCGGTCGAGGCTGTGGCTCTTGTACTGCGTGAGCACCGCGATCTGCCGGATCTCGGCGTTCACCAGGTTGGACAGCACGAAGTCGACCAGCCGGTAGTTGCCGCCGAAGGGTACGGCCGGTTTGGCCCGGTCAGCGGTCAGCGGTGCCAGCCGCTTGCCCTCACCACCGGCCAGGACGATGCCGAGCACCCGGGGACCCCCACGCATGGGGGAAACCTAGCCGCTTCCGCGTCCGGCGGCCCCTCACCGTCCCCCCTAGGGTGACGGCCGTGCGCATCGGCATCGTCACGCGCGAGTGGCCCCCCGACGTCTACGGCGGCGCCGGGGTGCACGTGGAGCACCTGGTCGCGGCGCTGCGCTCGCTGCCCGCGGGGCCCGACCTGGAGGTGCACGCCTTCGGCAGCCCGCGCGCCGACGCCGTCGGCTGGCCGGTGCCGCCGGGGCTGGCCGGCGCCAACGGCGCGCTGCAGGCGCTGGGCACCGACGTCGAGATCGCCGCCGCGCTCGGCGGCGTGGACCTGGTGCACAGCCACACCTGGTACGCCAACGGCGCGGGGCTGCTGGCCGGGCTGGTGCACGGCGTCCCGCACGTGGTCACCGCGCACTCGCTCGAGCCGCGCCGGCCGTGGAAGGCCGACCAGCTCGGCGGCGGGTACCGGCTGTCGTCCTGGGTGGAGCGCACCGCCTACCTCGCCGCCGACGCCGTGATCGCGGTCAGCCACGGGATGCGCGCCGACGTCCTCGACGCCTACCCCGACCTCGACCCGGCGCGGGTGCACGTCGTCGGCAACGGCGTGGACGCCGAGGCCTACCGGCCGGTGCGCGACCCCGACGTCGTCCGCTCTCTCGGGGTGGACCCCGACCGGCCCTACGCGCTGTTCGTCGGGCGGATCACCCGGCAGAAGGGCGTCGTCCACCTGCTGCGGGCCGCCGAGCAGCTGCCGGCCGACGCGGGCCTGGTGCTGTGCGCCGGTGCCGCCGACACCCCGGGCGAGCGGCAGCAGGTCGCCGACGCGGTGGCCGCGCTGCAGGCCCGCCGGCCGGGGGTGGTGTGGATCGAGGCGATGCTGCCGCGCGAGCAGCTCGTGCCGCTGATCACCGGCGCCACGGTGTTCGTCGTCCCGTCGGTCTACGAGCCGCTCGGCATCGTCAACCTCGAGGCCGCCGCGTGCGGGACCGCCGTGGTCGCCAGCGCCGTCGGCGGCATCCCCGAGGTCGTCGCCGACGGGCGCACCGGGCTGCTGGTGCCCTACCACCCCGACGACGTCGTCGCGTTCGAGGCGGGCCTGGCCGCGCGGATCGCCGAGCTGCTCGCCGACCCGGCGCGCGCCGCGGCGATGGGTGCCGCGGGCCGCGAGCGGGTGCTGTCGGAGTTCGGCTGGCCCGCGATCGCCCAGCAGACCGTGCAGGTCTACTCCGCGGTGCTCGACGCCCGCGGCTGATCCCCGGCGGCGGGGCCCGGCGGCGGGGCCCGGCGCCGGGTGGGAGGCTGTCCCGACGTGACTCCCCCGACGCCGTCCGACGAGGACCCGATCCGGGCCCTGGTGCGCGCGTCGCACCGGCTGTCCGCCGACCGGGTGGGCACCGTGGTGGCCGAGCAGGCCCGGCGGCTGGGCGCGCAGGACGCGGTGGTCTACCTGGCCGACTACGCGCAGCACGAGCTCGTGCCCGTCCCCGGCGAGGGCGTCGCCGTGCGCCACCCGTTGACCATCGACGGGTCGCTGGGCGGGCGGGCCTTCCGCCGGGTCGACCCGTTGCGGTCCGCGCCGCACGACGGGCCGGGGAGCCTCTGGGTACCCCTGCTCGACGGCGCCGAGCGGTTGGGTGTCCTGGAGCTGGTCGTGCCGACGGAGACGCCGCCGGCCTTCGAGGACGACGCGCGGTCCTTCGCCTCCCTGGTCGCCGAGCTGGTGGTCACCCGCGACGCCTACAGCGACGTCTTCGCCCGGCTGCGCCGGCGCCGCCACCTGTCGCTGGCGGCGGAGGTCCAGTGGGAGCTGCTGCCGCCGCTGACCTACGCGAACGACCGCGTGGTGATCACCGGTGCCCTCGAGCCGTCCTACGAGATCGGCGGCGACACCTTCGACTACGCGGTCAACGGCCCGCTGGCCGACCTGCTCGTGCTCGACGCCGTCGGGCACGGCCTGCCGGCCGCGCTGCTGGCCACCGCGGCCGTCGGCGCCTACCGGCACGCCCGGCGCCGGGAGCTGGACCTGCCCGGGGTCGCCGCCGCCGTGGACGCCGTCGTGGCCGGGCAGTTCTCCGGCAGCCGGTTCGCCACCGCCGTCCTCGCCCGTCTCGACCTGGACACCGGCCTGCTGCGCTGGGTCAACTGCGGGCACCCCGACCCGCTGCTCGTCCGCGACGGCGTCCCAATGCGCCCGCCGCCGTGCCCGCCGGCCCGCCCGCTGGGACTGCTCGCGGCCGACCCGGCGGTGTGCCAGGTGCAGCTGCGGCCCGGGGACCGGCTGCTGCTGCACACCGACGGCGTCGTGGAGGCGCGCTCGCCCGACGGCGAGTTCTTCGGAGAGGAGCGGCTGGCCGACCTCGTCGTCCGCGCCGAGCTCGCCGGCGACCCGCCGCCGGAGACGATGCGCCGGCTGATGGGCAGCGTGATGGAGCACCAGGCCGGGCAGCTGCAGGACGACGCCAGCATCGTCATGGTCGAGTGGCGCACCGGCCGCGAGACCACGCTCGAGCCGTGAGCGCCGCCCCGGCCGGGGACGGGCCGGGCCCGGGGGTCCGCGCCCGCCCCGACGTCGTCGTCGGCCTGGTGGCCGCCCCCGGTGCGCCCGCCGAGGTGGCCGACGAGCTGGCCGCCGACCTCGCCGGCGCGCTGCACGCCGAGCACACCGAGGTGGCCTGGGACGTGCGCGTCGTCGTCGACGGCCTGGTGCAGCCGCCGGCCGACGACGCCGAGATCGTCGCCGCGGCCCGCGAGCGCCTGCTGGCCGAGGAGTGGGACCTCGCCGTCTGCGTGACCGACCTGCCGATCACCGTCGACCGCCGCACCGTGGTGGCGCACGCCAGCCCGGTGCACGGCGTCGCGGTGCTGTCGCTGCCGGCGCTGGGGGCGGTCGGCCGGCGCCGACGGGCGCTGCAGACGGCGGTCGGGCTGGTGCGCGCGCTGCTCGGTGACGACGGCGAGGGCGGGGACGACGCCGAGCGGCTGCGACGGCGGCTGCACGAGCTGGCCGCCGACCAAGCCGACGCGGGGATCGGGTTCACCGCGCGGGTGCTCACCGGGAACCTGCGGCTGCTGGTCGGCATGGTGCGGGCCAACCGCCCGTGGCGGCTGACCGCGTCGCTGTCGCGGGCGCTGACCGCCGCGGTCGCCGCGGGGGTCTTCGCCCTGGTCACCTCGGACATCTGGCGGCTGGCCGACCGCTTCGGACCGGTCCGGCTGGCGGCGGTGGGACTCGGCTCGGTGCTGGCCATCTGCGCGACGCTGGTCGTCGGCGCGCGGCTGTGGGAGCGGGCCCGCTCGCCGCGGGTGCGCAAGCAGGTGGCGCTGTTCAACCTGGCCACGGTCGCCACCGTGGTCATCGGCGTGCTCACGCTCTACGCCACGCTGTTCGTCCTCGCCCTCACCGGCTCCCTGTTGCTGGTGCCGTCGGGGCTGTTCGGCGAGGGGCTCGGGCACCGCGCCGCACTCGGCGACTACCTGGAGCTGGCCTGGCTGACCAGCTCGCTGGCCACCGTCGGCGGCGCGCTGGGCGCCGGGCTGGAGGAGGACGACGCCGTCCGCGAGGCCGCCTACACCCACCGGCCGGGAACCCCCGGCTGAGCGCTGGCCCTCGCCGCCGCGCGGAGGGAGGATGACCTGTGACCATCGCCACGCGGTTCGCCACGGCGCTCGAGCACCTGAGCGCCGGCGAGTCCCCGGCGGCCGAGCTGCTGCCGACCCGGCTGGCTCGGGCCGGTGCCGCGACGCTCGGCGTCGACGCGGCGGGGCTGTCGGTGGTCGACGCCGCGGGCCGGCGGATCCCCCTGGGGTCGAGCTCGGTCGAGGCCGCCTGCGCCGAGCGGCTGCAGTTCACCGTCGGCTCGGGCCCGTGCTGGGAGGCGCAGACGACCCGGCTGCCGGTGTTCGCCGTCCTGGCCGACCTGCACCGCCGCTGGCCGGCCTTCACCGACCTGCTCACCGAGCAGACCCCGTTCCGGGCCGTCGTCGCGTTCCCGCTGCGCGAGGACCTCGCCGGCGCCGGGGCGCTCGACCTCTACTTCACCGACGAGACGGCGGTGCCGACCCTCGACGTGTTCGCCGCCGTCGCCGTGGGCGAGCTGGTGACCGCGCAGCTGACCGAGGCGGCCGTGTGGTCGGACTGGCCGGCCGAGCGCGGACCGGCCTGGCTGCACGGCCCGGAGGCCCGCCGCAGGGCCGCGGTGCTGCGGGCCGCGGGCCGCACGGCGATGGCGCTGGAGACCGACCCGGCGAGCGCACTGGCGCTGCTGCGGGGCGCCGCCTACGTCGGCGGGCGGACCGTCGAGGACGTCGCCGAGGACCTCGAGGAGGGCCGCCTGCGGGTCGAGGACCTCGGCACCGGCCCCGCCGCCTGAGCCGTCGCGTGTGACCGTTCCCGCAGGTCAGGGCGGGAAGTGGCGGTCCACGCGGATCGCTGCACCTCCCGTGACCGCCGCGCCCTCGCCGTCCGCCGTCCCCGCTGCAGCGCCGTCCCCCGTGCCCTCCCCCACCCGTCTGCTCGACGTGCGCACCGTCTACGCCGAGCCCGCGGCCCTCGACTCCGTCCGCGGCCGTGAGGTGCTGGCGCGCTTCCCCGGCGCCGAGGTGGTCGAGGTGCCCTCGCACTGGCAGATCCCCGAGCTCCACGGCAACGGGGGCAACGTCGAGCGGTGGCTGCGGGTCAAGACCGAGACGCTGGTGCTCGGGGTCAAGAAGTCCCTGTCGGCCCGGCCCAACAGCCGCTCGTCGAACTGGATCGCGCCCTCGACCGCGAACGGCTGCGCGATGGCGTGTGCCTACTGCTACGTCCCGCGGCGCAAGGGCTACGCCAACCCGATCACCGTCTTCACCAACATCGAGCAGATCACCGGCTACCTGCGCCGGCACGTCGCCCGGCAGGGCGTCAAGACCGAGCCCGACCAGTGCGACCCGGTGAGCTGGATCTACGACATCGGGGAGAACAGCGACTGCTCGGTGGACGCGCTGGTCAGTGACAACGTGGCCGACCTGGTGGCCACCTTCCGCGAGCTGCCGACCGCCAAGGCGTCCTTCGCCACCAAGTACGTCAACCGGCAGCTGCTCGACCTCGACCCGGGGGGCCGCACCCGCGTGCGGTTCTCGCTGATGCCCGACGCCGACTCCAGGGTGGTCGACGTCCGCACCAGCCGCGTCCCCGACCGCATCGCCGCCGTCGACGACTTCGTCGAGGCCGGCTACGAGGTCCACCTCAACCTCTCGCCGGTCGTCCTGCGCGACGGCTGGGAGGCCGACTGGGCCGAGCTGCTGCGCCGCCTGGACGACACCCTGTCCCCCGCGGCCAAGGCGCAGGCCGCGGCCGAGGTGATCATGCTGACCCACAACCGGGACCTGCACGAGGTCAACCTCGGCTGGCACCCGAAGGCCGAGGACCTGCTGTGGCGGCCCGACCTCCAGCAGCCCAAGCGCAGCCAGAACGGCCAGTGGAACGTCCGCTACCGCAACGACGTGAAGCGGGCCGGCGTCGAGCGGCTGCAGGAGCTCATCGCCCACCACGCGCCGTGGCTGCGGGTGCGGTACGCCTTCTAGCCCGTCTCGCCGGTGTCCCCGTGGGCGGCGCCCACCGGCTTGGACTCCGGTGAGCCGCGCTGGCGCAGGTAGACGGCGAACACCGCCATCGAGCCCACGGCGAGCATCTCCGACTGCCAGTTCTGGAAGGTGCGGCTCCAGAAGTCGGCCCGGCCCAGGTAGCCGACCCAGCTGACGGGGTCGGCGTGCGACTGCAGCTGCTCGGTGTTGTACGCCGTCCACCCGGCGATCGACGACGCCGCCCAGGTGAGCAGGAACAGCGCGCCCATCAGCAGGCCCAGCGAGCGGGAGAACAGGCCGGCCCGCCAGCCGCCGGCGCGCACCCACGGCGGCGAGTCGGCGCGGGCGTGCGCGCCCATCCGCTGCTCCTCGTCGCTCTCGGTGCCGACCTCGTGCAGCTCCTTGGACTCCGCCGAGCCGCGCTGGACCAGCCACACGGTCGCGAACACGTAGAGGAAGAACTGCAGGTACTCCGACTGCCAGTTCTCCATGACGTCGACGGCGAACGACGACGAGGTGACGTAGTCGGCCAGCGGCAGCGGGTCGAGGCCCTGGTCGAGGCGCTGCTCGTTCTCCTCCGCGGCGCCGGCGACCGCCTGGCCGACGAGTGTGGCGAGGAACAGCGCACCGAACGCCAGGCTGAGCCCGTTGTCGCGCAGCACCCGTCGCACGTCGCTCACCGCCCGAGCAGCGCCAGCACGACGCAGTAGGCAACGCCGCCGAGGACGGTCAGCAGGTAGCCCAGGAACACGGCACGGACGGCGTTCACGAGCCCTCCACCAGGCAGTCGTAGCGGTCCTCGTCCGAGGGCGCGCACCCGGCCGCGGCGACCCGCCAGCCGTCGGCGGTCTCGGTGAGGAACAGCGTGTCGTCGTCCAGGCGCACCTGCGCCTCCGAGCCCCAGACCTGGGCCGACACCACGTCGCCGCGGCCGAGCTCCAGGTCCTCGAGCGCCGTGGCGCAGCCGGTCGGCTCCTCGTGCTCGAGGCTGGAGACCGCGGCCTCGGTCAGGAGTGTGCAGCGGACGACGGAGTCGCCGGCGGCGAAGTCCCCGGCCACCTGCTCCACGGCGGGCAGGTGCACGTCGGAGCACCCGCTCAGCAGCAGGGCACCGAGGGCCGGCCACAGCGCTGTCGCACGCACGGATCGCCGCCTCCTCCCGTCCCCGGGGGCCGCGTCTGCTCCGCGTCCGGGTCCGATCCTGTTCCCCGACAGAAGGGGCCGCCACTCCTGGTGATCACCCGATCGGGTCGCGGGGTCGAGCACTACGGTGACGGCGTGGCGCGGGTGGTGGTCGTCGGTGCCGGGCTCGGCGGCCTGGCCGCGGCGGCCCGGCTGGCCGCGCTGGGCCACGGGGTCACGGTGCTGGAGCAGGCCGACACCGTGGGCGGCAAGCTCGGCTGGTACGAGCGCGACGGGCACGCCTTCGACACCGGCCCCAGCCTGGTCACGCTGCCGCAGGTGCTGCAGGACCTGTTCGACGCCACCGGCGGCCCGCTGGAGGACGCCGTCGACCTGGTCCGGCTCGACCCCGCCGTCGCCTACCGGTTCGCCGACGGCACCCGGCTGGCCGTGCCCGGTTCCCTCGAGGCGGTGCCGGCCGCGCTCGACGCGGCGCTCGGTGACGGCGCGGGCGCGCAGTGGCGGGCCCTGCTCGACCGCGCCGAGGCGATGTGGGCGATCACCGAGCAGCCGTTCCTGCGCTCGCCGCTGCGCGGGGCCGCGACCCTCGCCCGGCTGGCCCGCGACCCCGCCGACGTCGGCACCGTGGCCCCCTGGCAGACGCTGCGCGGCCTGGGCGCCCGGCACCTGCGCGACCCGCGGCTGCGGGTGCTGCTCGACCGCTACGCCACCTACTCCGGCTCCGATCCCCGGCGGGCGCCGGCGGTGCTGGCCACCGTGCCGTGGGTGGAGCAGGCCTTCGGCTCCTGGTACGTCCGCGGCGGGCTGCACCGGCTGGCCACCGCGGTGGCCGACCGGGCGCGCGAGCGCGGGGCCGAGGTGCGCACCGGCACGCCGGTGCGGCGGGTGCTCAGCGACGGCGGCCGGGTGTCGGGGGTGGAGCTCGCCGACGGCGGGGAGGTGACCGCCGACGTCGTGGTGTCCGGCGCCGACGCCACCGCCCTCTACGCCGGGCTGCTGCCGCCCTCCCGGCGCACCCGCGCGGTGCGGCGCGGCCTGACCCGGGCCACGCCGTCGCTGTCGGGGTTCGTGCTGCTGCTGGCGCTGCGCGGCCGCACGCCCGGCCTGGCGCACCACACCGTCGCCTTCCCGGCCGACTACGACGCGGAGTTCGACGCCGTCTTCGGCACCGGCCGGCACCGCGGCGTCCCCTGCCCGGTGCCCGACCCGACCATCTACGTCAGCGCGCCCGACGACCCCGCCACCCGGCCCGACGACGACAGCGAGTCCTGGTTCGTCCTGGTCAACGCGCCGCGCCACGACCCCGACGCCGGCGTCGACTGGGACGCCCCCGGACTGTCCGACCGCTATGCCACCCGGGTGCTGGAGGCCATGGCCGCGCGCGGGCTCGACGTGCGCGACCGGGTGCGCTGGTGCGTGGCCCGCACGCCGGCCGACCTGGCCCGGGAGACCGGCAGCGTCGGTGGCTCGATCTACGGCACGTCGAGCAACGGCGCACGCGCGGCGTTCCTCCGGCCGGGCAACGCCGCGCCGGTGCGGGGGCTCTACCTGGTCGGCGGCTCCTCCCACCCCGGGGGCGGGCTGCCGCTGGTCACCCTGTCCGCCGAGATCGTCGCGGGGCTGGTCGGGCCCGCCTGACCGCGCGTGCGAGGGTTCCCCGGTGCGCACCGACCCGCCCGAGAACGCGCCCGAGACCGTCCAGCTGACCGGCTTCCTCGCCTACCAGCGGGAGACGCTCCTGCACAAGACCGAGGGACTGACCCGCGAGCAGCTGGGCCGGACGCACCCGCCGTCCTCGCTGACCCTGGCCGGCCTGCTCTACCACCTGGCGCTGGTGGAGGAGAGCTGGGCCGTGGAGCGGTTCTCCGGGGAGCGCATCCCCGAGCCGTGGGCCGACGTCGACTGGGACGCGACGCCGGACTGGGAGTTCGACGAGGCCCTGGGCCTGGAGCCTGAGGCGCTGCGCGAGCGCTACCGGGAGGCCGGCCGGCGCACCGACGCCGTGGTCGCCGCCACCGGGGACCTCGACGCGCTGTCGGCGGTCCCGCTGCGCAACGGCGGTGCGTTCAGCCTGCGCTGGATGCTGCTGCACCTGGTCGAGGAGACCGCCCGGCACAACGGGCACGCCGACCTGCTCCGGGAGGCGGTCGACGGCGCGGTCGGCGAGTGAGCCGCCCGGGTCAGCCGCGGGCGGCGCCGACGCCGAGCACCGCGGCCAGCCCCAGCGCGCTGCGCGGCGCGTAGGCCGCCCGCCACAGCCCGCCGTGGACGGCGGCGTGCGCCTCGTCCTGCCACGGGTGGTCGTGCCGCGGGCCGCCGCCGGTGTGCAGGTCGTGGACCAGCAGCGCGGCCATGAGCACGTTGGACGTCGCCGGCTCGAACACCTCGACGCCGAACCGGTGCGCCCCGGCGTAGGCGGCGGCCAGCGCCCGGTTCTTCACCACCGAGCGGGTGCGGGTGGGCGGGGCGACGTTCAGCGACACCGTCGTCCCGGCCGCCCGCGCGACCGTGGCCCGCCACCGCTGCAGCCGCTTGGCCAGCGCGTAGTTCGGGCCCTGCTGCGGGACCAGCGCGTCGTGCAGGCCGGGGTCGGCGCCGGGCACGTACCCGCGCTGCAGCAGCCGGCCGGCCGAGAGGGTCCGCAGCGGCCGGCCGAGCAGCTTGCCCACCCGCGAGCGCCCCTCGTAGGCGCGCACCGACTGCGCCACGGCCTCGCCCGGGACGACGAAGACGTCGGTGGGGGTGGCGAGAAAGGCCAGCGCGGCCTCGGGCCGGGCGGCCTGCACCCGCAGGGTGAGCGCGTCGACGGCGGCCGAGACGCGGACGTTCGTGGCGCCGTCGGCGTAGACGTAGTTGCCGAGCACCGGCTCGCCGGGCAGGTCGGCGAGCCAGTCGGCGACGGCCGGCACCTCGCGCACCAGGTCGGCGCCGGCGCCCTCGGGCAGCCCGCCGCCCGCGGTGGGCACCAGCAGCCGGCCGGCCCCGCGGCGCGCGGTGTCGAGGACCCGCCGCCACAGGTCGGGCCGGGGCAGGTCGACGGCGGCCACCGTGGCGCCCCAGCGCAGCAGCGCGGTGAGCGGGCCCATCTCCGCGCCTGCGCCGAGGACGGCGACCGTGCGGCCGGGCAGCGCCAGCCACTCGGGGTGAGCGGCGACCTCGCGGACCGCCGCGGCCGCCGTGGGCTCCAGGACCCCGCCCTCCACCCAGGTGTCGAGTCGCCGGGTCAACTCGTCGCCGGCCAGCCGCCGGCCGTGGAAGGGCAGTGTGAAGGCGCGCTCGGGCTCGCCGCGGCCGGTGACCTCGCCGGTGGTCAGGGCCCGGCCTGCCGGTGCGGTGAGCAGCGTCCCCAGCGGCTGCTCGGTGCCACCTCCGGCGACCCGCAGCCGGCCGTGGACGGCGTCGACCCCGGCGCCGGCGATGGTGCGGGCCGCCTCGGCGGAGGCGAGCCCGGCCTCGACCAGCCGGCGGAAGTGGGTGAGGTACCCGGTCCGCCAGTTGGTCTCCTGCTCGGCCGCGCGGGCGCCGACCGGGTCGACCGGGCGCAGCGCGTCGGCCACCACCGCCCGGCCGACCGCGGCGGTGCTGCGCCGCCCGTCGGGGCCGGCCGGGAAGACGACGCCGGTGTCGTCGGTGGTCATCGGGCTCCTCGGTCGGCGGTGGGCGGGAGCGGGTCGAGAGGCGCCCCGGCCTCCAGCCAGCGCAACAGCGTGCGGGCGCCGAACCCGGTGCCGCCCTTGACCACCTCGGCGTCGTCGGCGGCGGCGCGGGCGGGACCGGCGACGTCGAGGTGGGCCCACGGCAGGTCGCCGGCGAAGGGCCGCAGGAACAGTGCGGCGGTGGTGCCGCCGGGGTTGCCCGGAGCGTTGTTGGCGTCGGCGACGTCGCTGTCGAGCAGGTCGGCGTAGTCCTCGGCCAGGGGCATCCGCCACACCCGCTCGCCGGCGTGCAGGGCGGCGGTGCCCAGGGCGTCGGCCAGCCCGTCGGTGGTGGCGTAGAGGCCGGCCGTGCGGGTGCCGAGCGCGACCTTCATCGCGCCGGTCAGGGTGGCGACATCGACCAGCACGGTGGCGCCCAGCGACAGCCGCGCGTGGGCCAGGCCGTCGGCGAGCACCATGCGGCCCTCGGCATCGGTGTTCTGCACCTCGGTGGTGCGCCCACCGACGTGCCGGACGACGTCACCGGGGCGGTAGGACGACCCCGAGACGGCGTTCTCCGCGGCCGGGACGACGGCGGTCACCGCGACCGGGAGCTCCAGGCGCGCGGCGGCGTCGAGCGCGGCCAGCACCGCCGCTCCCCCGGCCATGTCGGTCTTCATCTCGCGCATGCCGGCGTTGGGCTTGATCGAGATGCCGCCGGTGTCGAAGGTGATGCCCTTGCCCACCAGCACCGGGTGGGCCGGGCCGGCGCCGGGCGGCGCGTAGGCGGCGACGATGACGCGCGGTGGGGACGCCGAGCCACCGCCCACGGCCAGCACGCCGCCGAAGCCGCCCGCGACGAGCTCCTCGGGGCCCAGCACGGTGACGGTGACGTGCGGCAGGCCCGCCAGCCGCTCGACGGCCTGCCCGGCCAGCCAGGCGGGGTCCTTGGTGTTGCTGGGCGTGTTGACCAGGTCGCGGGCCCAGGCGACGGCGCGGCCGGTGACCTCGCCCGCGCGGGCGGCGGCGCTGACCGCGGGGTCGGCGGCGTCGGCGGCCACCACGGCGACGGTGTCCAGCCGCGGCGGGTGCGGCTTCGACGTCTCGCGGAACCGGTAGCCGCCGAGCAGGGCGGCCTCGACGGCGGCGCGCACCTCGTCGGCGCCGGCCGGGGCGAGGGCGGCGTCGAGGGGCAGCACCAGGCGCGTGGCGCCGTGCTCGGCGAGGGTCTGCGCGCGGCGGACGGCGGCGGCGGCGTAGGTGCGCAGGTGCGGCAGCGTCCCGTCGCCGAGTCCGACGGCGACGACGCTGCGCGGGCGGCGGCCGGGGACCGGCAGGTCGGTGACCGTGCCGGGCTTGCCGGTGTTGCCGGTGTCGGCCAGCGCGGCGGTGAGCAACCGGGCCGGGACCGGCGCGAGGGTGCCGAACGCCGGTGCGGTCAGCCAGGGCGGCAGCGCCGCGCCGGAGCTGACGGGGACGGCCAGGACGTCGTCCTCGCCGAGCCGGGGCAGGGAGGTCAGCAGTCCGACCCGCGGCAAGGGTGCGGCCCCGGTCGCCGGCGTGCTGCCGGCGGCCGGGGCCGCGTCGTCCTGCGCGGGGCTGCCCGAGGGCAGGCTCGCGGGGGCGTTCAGCTGGTCGCGCCCTTCAGGGCCTCGGAGAGCGCCGCGGCCTCGTCCGGGGACAGCTCGACGACGAGCCGGCCACCGCCCTCGAGCGGCACCCGCATGACCAGGCCGCGCCCCTCCTTGGTGACCTCCAGGGGACCTTCACCCGTGCGCGGCTTCATGGCCGCCATGCGTGCCTCCTTCGCCGGCCACCCGCCGCCCCCTTCGGCTGCGGTGTGGCTGTTCATCGGTGCTGAGCTCTCGGCACATGATCCCGTATCCCCGCCGCGGAACCAACACGAGCCCCTTCAGGGGGTCGCCCGGAAGCAGGTCACGACGTGGTCGTCGACCATGCCGGTGGCCTGCATGAGTGCGTAGGCGGTGGTCGGCCCGACGAAGACGAAGCCCCGCCGCTTGAGCTCCTTCGCCATCGCCGTGGACTCCGGGGTGGTGGCCGGGACGTCGGCGAGCGTGGCCGGGCGGGGGCGCGGCCCGGCGGGCGCGAAGGACCACAGCAGGTCGGACAGCCCTCCCGGGACCTGCTGGGCGGCGCGGGCGTTGCGGACCGCGGCGGCGATCTTGGCGCGGTTGCGGACGATGCCGCTGTCGGCCATCAACCGCGCCTCGTCGTCGGGGGTGAACTCCGCGACCGCCTCGATGGAGAAGCCGGCGAACGCGGCCCGGAACGCGGGTCGCTTGCGCAGGATGGTGATCCAGGAGAGGCCGGACTGGAACGCCTCGAGGCAGAGCCGCTCGAACAGCGCGTCGTCGCCGCGCAGCGGGGTGCCCCACTCCTCGTCGTGGTAGCGCTGGTACTCCGGCGTGCTGTCCCCCCACGCACAGCGCACCAGGTCAGCGGTCGGCGCGGGTTCCACGCCGTGGACGCTAGCGCCGTCCGACGACGTCATGCCGCGGGAGCCAGCGGTGCGGGGACGGTGATCTCCGATCCGTCCGGTCGGTAGGTGCGCCATCGCCCTTCGGGTTGTCGCTCGACACGGAACCCGTGGTGGACCTGGGTGTGGTGCCGCTCGCACAGCAGCGCGCTGTTGTCGAGGCTGGTCTCGCCGCCGTCGATCCAGTGCACCAGGTGGTGCACGTCCGCCCAGTGACTCGGCGCGTCACAGCCGGCGAAGACACAGCCCCCGTCGCGCGCCTCCACCGCCCGCCGGATCGCCGGGGTCACCACCCGCTTGGTCCGGCCCACGTCCAGCGGCTGTCCCTCCGGGCCGATGACGATCCGGGTGACCTGCCCGTCGCAGGCCAGCCACCGGGCCCGGGCGGCGGAGATCGTCGCCCCGAACCCCATCATCCCGGCGCCCGGGCCGGTGGCGGGGTCGGCCAGGTCGTCGAGGTCCACCCGCACCGCGATGTGCGGCTTGACGGTGCGCAGCACCGGGAGGGTGCCCGCCGCGAGGGCGTTGTCGGCGAGCTGGACCCAGGCATCCCCCAGCCGCTGGGCCCGGGTCCGCTCGTCCCCGGCCGGCCGGTCGGCCTGCACGTGCGCCTCGAGGGCGGTCTGCACCTTCTCCCCACCCACGGCATCCAGGTGCCCGCGGAAGCTCACGCTGCCATCGGCGTGCTTGACCACCGTCAGCGACCGGCCCTCGGTCGGATCGGGCTCGGGCCCGTCCGGGTCGCAGGCGTGCGCGTAGTGCTGGACCACCGCGACCAGCGCGGCGTGGTCCTGCTCGACCGCCACCCCGGTGAGCACCCCGTCGACCTCCCCCAGGTCGACCCCGGCGGCGGCGAACGCCGCCCGCCGCGCCGGCGTGACCACCCGCGCGGCCTCGGCCACCTGCGCCGCGGTCACCCAGCCGGCCTCGTGCGCCTCGGCGAGGGCCGGCAGGTGCTCCAGCGCCCGACCGTTGCCCACCAGCCGGGACGCCGCCGCCGAGGAGAGCCGGCAGTGCCCGCGCAGCCAGGACGCCATGCTCTTCTGCCCGTCCCGCTCGGGGGCCTGGGCCAGTTCCGCCGCCCGCACCCGGCGGGCCAGCGCGGCGTCGATCCGGTTGCGCTCGGCGACCAGCGCGGCGACGTCATCGAGGACGTCACCGACCTCCCACCCACTCGAACGCATGATCGAATGGTAGCCCAGCGGAGGCCCGCACACCATTCGAATCCCCAGGTCAGGAACTCGTCCACAGATCCGCGGACCACCTCGACGAGGCTGTCGAGGCATCGGCGCCGCCCCGCCGCCGTCAGGTGCCATTAGCGCTACAAAGGCCCCCTCAGGGCACCGGCGACTCCACCGGAGCCGGCGCCGGGACGTTGCGGCGGGTGGCGAGCACGCAGCCGACCAGCACCAGCGGCAGCCCCACCGCCAGGCCGAGGGTGAAGGGCTCGTCGAGCAGCAGGACCCCGGCGACCACGGCGACCGCCGGGTTGACGAAGGTGATCACCAGCGCCCGCTGCGGGCCGGCCTCGCGGATCAGCGCGAAGAACAGCACCAGCGCCAGCGCGGTGCACACCACGCCGAGGGCCACCAGCGACCCGAGCGCCTGTGGCGACGCCGCCGTCACCTCGTCCAGGCGGGGCAGGGCGAACGGCGCGTAGACCACCGCCGTGACCACCAGCGCCACCGCGCTGACCGCCACCCCCGGGACGTCGCCGAGCGCGCGGCTGGCCACCAATGGCGCCGTCCCGTAGCCGATCACGACGAGCACCACGGCCAGCACCGGCAGCAGCGCGATGCCCTCGACGTCGAACCCGAGCAGCGCCACGATGCCCAGGACGCCGAGCCCCATGCCCGCCAGCCGCACCGGCGTCAGCCGCTCCTCCTCGCCGAGCAGCCGCGCGGCCAGCGCCGCCACGAACGGCACAGAGGCCACCAGCAGCCCGGTCAGCGAGCTCGACAGCGACACCTCGGCGTAGGACAGCAGCAGCCAGGGCGCGGTCATCTCCAGCACCGTGAACAGCAGCAGCGCGCGCCAGTGCCGCAGCGCCGGCCGGACCTGGCCGCGGGCGAGCACCCACGGCAGCAGCAGCGCCGCCCCGACGACGCACCGCACGAAGACCAGGACGACCGGCGACACCTCGTCGACCGCGACCTTGATCAGCAGGTAGGGCACGCCCCAGATGACCGACATCGCCAGGAACAGGGCCCACCCGCGACGACTCACCGCGACATCCTCACCGATGCGGCGGACGTTCCCGTTGCCATCCCCGCCGACCGGCGCTGGACTCGGTGCCGTGGACCCGGGCCAGCGCTTCGACCTCCTCGTGGAGGCCCTCGCCACACGGCCGGGGGTCGGTCCGCCCGGCGCGGGCGGGCGGCGGGGCTTCGGCTCGGCCGCGCTCACCGTCGACGGGTCGATCTTCGCGATGGTCGTCGGCGGGGCGCTGGTGTTCAAGCTGCCGCGGCACCGGGTGGAGGGCCTGGTCGCCGCCGGCACCGGGCTGCCCTTCGCGGCGGCCAACGGCACCCCGATGCGGGAGTGGGTCGCGCTCGACCACGGCACGCCGGAGTCCGACCTCGCGCTCGCCGAGGAGGCCATGGCGTTCGTGGCCTCCCGCCGGCGGGCCTGAGAGGCTCCGGGCGTGGACCGGGCGGGCTACGGCACCTTCGTCGTCTTCGCCGCGCTCCTGACCCTCGCACCGGGGCCCGACTCCGCCGTCGTCGTCCGGAACACCCTCGCGGGCGGACGACGGCGCGGCGGCTGGTGCGCCGTCGGCGTCACGGCCTCCAACGCGGTGCAGGGCGCCGCGGCCGCGGCCGGGCTGGCCGCGGTGGTCGTCCGGGTCGAGCCGCTGTTCCAGGTGGTCCGCTGGGTGGGCATCGCCTACCTGGTGTCCCTCGCGGTGCAGGCGTTCGCCTCCGCCGTGCGCGGGCGCCACCCCGACCTCGACGACGGCAGCCCGGAGGCCCCGCGCGCGGCGTGGACCGGCTTCCGGCAGGGGTTCCTCACCAACGTGACCAACCCGAAGGTGCTGGCGTTCTACCTGGCCGTGCTGCCGCAGTTCCTGTCCCCGGACACCGGCGCGCCGGTGCTGCTGGCGTACGCCCTCACCCACGCGGTCCTGGGGCTGGCGTGGCTGGGTGCGCTGGTCGCCGGGCTCCACCTCGCGCGGCGGGTGCTCACCCGGCGGCCGGTCCGGCGGGCCCTCGACGCGGTCACCGGGTGCGCCCTCCTCGCGTTCGGCGCCCGGCTGGCGACCTCCCGGACGTGAGTCAGGCGACCGGCCAGGCCACCTCGACGTGCGGCTCGTCGGGGGCCACGTCGCGGTCGCTCAGGTAGACCTCGGCAGGGCTGCCCGCCCGCTCCAGGCCGCGGGCGTCCACCCAGGCGCCGACGGCGTCGTAGGCCCGCAGGATGCCGGGGAACTCCGCCTGCCGCCGTGACAGGCAGGTGACCGCCTCCCGCCCGGCCTGCTGCAGCCGGATCCGCAGCTCACCGGCCGGCTCCACCCGGCCGGTGAACGGGCGCACCACCTCCACCGGGCCGTCGCCGTCCTCGGTGACCATGCCGTGGTAGACGACGCGCAGCGGGCCGGCCGGGACGGCGCCCGACCGCGCCAGGTGCGCGTCGATCTCCTCTGACGCGCCGGTGATGAAGTCCTCGAGCTCGTCGACGGTCAGCCGCCGCTCGGCGGTCAGCACCGTTTGCTCGGCCACCTCGCGCAGGGTCACCTCGGTCACGTCGTCCTCCTCGTCGTCCGGTTCCACGGTCAGGGCACCCACCCACGTCCGGCGTCGTCGCAGGTCCTCCTCGACGCCGTCCCACCACCGCGCCACGGCCGCCCGCCGGGCCGCCGGGTCCAGGTCGACGACCTCGCGCACCCGGGCCAGTGGCATGCCGGCGCGGCGCAGCGCGGCGATGAGGCGGGCGCGGTCCACCTGCGCGGCCGCGTAGCCGCGGTAGCCGGTCCAGGGGTCGACGGCGTCGGGTACCAGCAGCCCCTGCTCGGCGTAGAGCCGCAGCGCCTTCGCCGACAGCCGGGTGCGGCGCAGGAACTCCCCCGACCGCAGCAGGTCTCCGCTCATGCCCCGAGCGTGCGGCACGCCCCTGGGGCCGGGTCCAGCCGGAGCCCGTTTCCCGCCGGTGCGGCGCGGGCAGCGCCCGGGGACGCCAGACGACGGGAGGCCCCGTGGCCGACGCACTCCCCCGCCCTCCGGCCCGGCGACGGCTGCTGGTCTCCGGCCTGCTGCTCGGGCTGGGCACCGCCGGTGCGGTCGACGAGATCGTGTTCCACCAGCTGCTGCACTGGCACCACTTCTACGACCGGGCCAGCGGGGCGGCCGGCCTGGTCTCCGACGGCGTGCTGCACGCGGCCACGTTCTCCGCCGCCGTCGCCGGCATGGCGCTGCTGGCCGACGCGCGCCGCCGCGGGCCGTTCGTGCCCGCGCCGTGGTGGGGCGCGGTGCTCACCGCCGCCGGCGCGTTCCAGGTCTGGGACGGGCTGGTGCACCACAAGCTGCTGCGGCTGCACCAGGTCCGCTACGGCGTCGACCCGACCGGCTACGACGTCGGCTGGATCGTCCCCGGACTGGTCCTGCTGGCCGCCGGGGTCGGGCTGCTGCTGCGCTCCCGCGCCCGGCCCGCCCGGGTCCGGTGACCGCCGCCGCCGTCGCCGTCCTGCTCGGCGCGGGCGCGGCCTACGTCGCGGCCACCTGGCGCTGCCGCGCCCCGTGGCCGCTGGCCCGGACGGCGGCCTGGCTGGCGGGCGTGGCCACCGCCGCGGCGGCCGTCGCCGGGCCGCTGGACGCCCACGGCGACCTGCGCGCGCACATGGCCGGCCACCTGCTGCTGGGCATGGCCGCCCCGCTGCTGCTGGTCCTCGGCGCCCCGGTGACCCTGGCGCTGCGGGCC
Source organism: Geodermatophilus sp. SYSU D00700 (assembly GCF_054050255.1). Lineage (NCBI taxonomy): Bacteria > Bacillati > Actinomycetota > Actinomycetes > Geodermatophilales > Geodermatophilaceae > Geodermatophilus > Geodermatophilus sp. SYSU D00700. The sequence goes on from NZ_JBJGZA010000008.1 coordinate 129,700, forward strand.
CTGCCGCGGGACGGCGCCCGGCGGCTGGCGCGGCTGCTGCGCGCCGCCCCGCTGCGGTGGCTCGCCGACCCGCTCGTCGCCGTGCCGGTCAACGCGGCGGGGCTGTGGGTGCTGTACGGGAGCGGCCTGCACGCCGCGGCCGGGCACTCCCCCGGCCTGGCGGCGTTCCTCGCGCTGCACGTGCTGGTCAGCGGCTACCTCGCCACGGCCGCGGTGCTCGCCGTCGACCCCGCGCCGCACCGCCGCGGCGTGGGCGTGCGGGCCGCGGCGCTGGCCGCGGGTGCCGCCGCGCACGACGTGCTGGCCAAGGTGCTCTACGCGCACCCGCCGGCCGGCGTGGTCGGCGCCGAGGCGGGCGCCCGGCTGATGTACGACGGCGGCACGGTGCTCACGCTGGTCACCGCCGCGCTGCTGTGGCAGCGCTGGTACGTCAGCCGCGATGCGGTCCGGGCGGCCGTTCAGCCGGGGTAGGCGCGGGCGAAGCGGGCGAACCGGCGCAGCGCGACGCGGAAGCCGAGGACGACGAACGGGCGCGCCAGCGGCCAGCCGAGCCGGCCGAGCAGACCGAAGGGCGGGTACCACCGTTCGGTCAGGACCAGGTCGGTGCCGCCCCCGGCGGGCGTGAGCTCGAAGATGCCCGGCCCGCGCACGATCCGGCCGGTGTGCTGGACGACCACGCGGCGCGGCGGGTCCCACTCGGTGACCACCATCGTGTCGAGCACGCCGAGGTGCCGGCCGCGCCGCCACGGCAGCGGGACGCCGGTGCGCGCGGCCAGCCGCACGCCGACGCCCTCCTCCGCGGCGGTGACCACCTCGACGTCGGTGGCCGGCATCCACCGCCCCTGCGCGCGCCAGTCGGTGAGCGCCGCCCACACCTGCTCGGGCGGCGCCGCCACGCGGACCGGCAGGACCAGCTCAGGCACCGTCGCGCGCTCCCTCGTCCACGGCCGGTCCTTCGCCCCCGGGCCCGCTCCCGGATGCGCCGTCGGCCGGGAGGGCGAGGCCGGGGTCGGTGTCGGCGTCGGCCGCCCCGGCAGGCCGCCGGTCGCGCAGCGCGGCGATCACCTCGTCGCGCTCCTCCAGTGCCTGGGCCAGCTGCTCGAGCAGCCAGTCCACCTCGGTCATGCGGTAGCCGCGCACGGCCACCGAGACCTGCAGCGCGCGGACGTCCTCCCCGGTCACCGGCCGGTCGTCGGGCAGCTCGACCGGCGAGCGGTCCAGCTCGGCCGGCGGCTGGGTCTCGCCGCGGCCGAGGAGCAGCGACCCGCCCAGGAACAGCAGCGCGCCGACGACGGCGACCGCGGCGATCCCGACCAGGAGGGACAGCACCGGCGTCCTCAGCCCTCGACGGGCTCGACCGGCGGGCTCAGCGGCGCCCGCATCCCGCCGCCGCCGTCGCCGGCGGTGCGGGCGGTCTCGGCCTCGCGGATCCGGGCGAGCACCTCGTCGACGTCGTCGGTGACGGTGAACAGGTCGAGGTCACCGGCGCTGATGGTGCCCGACTCGAGCAGGCTGCCGCGGATCCAGTCGACCAGCCCGCTCCAGTACTCGGTGCCGAAGAGGACCACCGGGAAGCGGGTCACCTTGCGGGTCTGCACCAGGGTCAGCGCCTCGAACAGCTCGTCGAGGGTGCCGAAGCCGCCGGGCAGGATCACGAAGGCCTGCGCGTACTTCACGAACATCGTCTTGCGGACGAAGAAGTAGCGGAAGCTGATGCCGAGGTCGACCCACTCGTTGAGCTCCTGCTCGAACGGCAGCTCGATGCCCAGGCCGACCGACAGCCCGCCGGCCTCCGACGCGCCGCGGTTGGCCGCCTCCATGGCGCCGGGCCCGCCGCCGGTGACGACGGCGTAGCCGGCCTCGGCCAGCGCCGCGCCGATCCGCACCCCGGCCGCGTAGTGCGGGTGGTCGGGCTTGGTGCGGGCGCTGCCGAAGACGCTCACCGCGCGGGGCAGCTCGGCGAGCAGGCCGAAGCCCTCGACGAACTCCGACTGGATGCGCAGCACCCGCCACGGGTCGGTGTGCACCCAGTCGGTGGGCCCGCGCCGGTCGAGCAGGCGCTGGTCGGTCGTCGTCCCGACCGTCTGGGGGTCCGGCTCGCCGCCGCGCAGCATCACCGGGCCGCGGTGGCGCGTCGGGCGCGGCTTCCGGGCGCCGTCGGGCGGGGGGATGGTGGTCATGCGGTCGCTCCTCGGGCGGTCGGCGCCGACAGGTAGGCGGTCAGGGCGTCCTCGGCCGGCTGCAGCCGCTCGACCAGGACCGACTCCTCGCGGGTGTGCGCGAGCTGCGGGTCGCCCGGGCCGTAGTTCACCGCCGGGATGCCCAGCGCGGCGAAGCGGGCGACGTCGGTCCAGCCGAGCTTGGCCCGGGCCGGGCGGCCGACGGCGGCGACGAAGGCCGCGGCGGCCGGCTCGGTCAGCCCGGGCAGGGCGCCGCCGGCGTTGTCGGTGACGGTCAGCGTGGCGCCGTCGGCGATCGCGTCGGCGAACACCTCGCGCACGTGCGCCTCGGCGGCGTCCTCGTCCCGGTCGGGCGCGTAGCGGAAGTTCACCGTCACCCGGCACTCGTCGGGGACCACGTTGCCCGCGACGCCGCCCTCGATCCCCACCGCGTTGAGGCCCTCGCGGTAGGTGCAGCCGTCGATCTCGACCTGCCGCGCCTCGTAGGCGGCCAGCGTCGCGAGGATGCCGGCGGCGCCGTGGACCGCGTTCACCCCGAGCCAGCCGCGCGCGCTGTGCGCCCGGTGGCCGGTCACCTCCAGCACCGCCCGCAGCGTGCCCTGGCAGCCGGCCTCGATCTCGCCGTCGGTGGGCTCGAGCAGGACGGCGAGGTCACCGTAGACCCAGCCGCGGCGCTCTCGGACGACCCGGCCGAGGCCGCTCTTGACCGACTCGACCTCCTCGTTGTCGTAGAAGACGAACGTCAGGTCGTGCGCGGGCTCGGCGCCGGGGACGCCGAAGCGGCCGGCCAGCCGCAGCATCACCGCGTCGCCGGATTTCATGTCGCTGGTGCCGCAGCCGAACAGCCGGCCGCCCTCGAGCCGGCTGGGCACGTTGCCGGCGATCGGCACGGTGTCCAGGTGCCCGGCGAGCACGATCCGGGTGTCGCGGCCCAGCGAGGTGCGGGCGAGCACCGTGTCGCCGACCCGCTCGACCTCCAGCCCACCCAGGGTCCGCAGCGCGGCCTCGACGGCGTCGGCCAGCGCGCGCTCGTCGCCGGACACCGACGGGGTGTCGACCAGCGCGCGGGTGACGGTCAGGACGTCGGCGGTCAGGTCCAGGTCGGGCGCGCCGGTCACGGTGCCCGAGCCTACGGGCGGTCCCGGGCGTCCCGCTGGACCACGCCGGGTGCCGGGGGCGGCGCGCTGGAGGACCGCACGACCAGCTCGGTGGACAGGGTCTCGGAGGCCGGGTCCTCGCCGGCGAGCAGGGCCAGCAGCTGCTCGCCCACCCGCACGCCCTTGTCCCGCAGCGGCTGGCGCACCGTCGTCAGCCCGGCCCGCGCGGCGGCGCCGGTGTCGTCGAAGCCGGTCACCGTGAGGTCGCCCGGCACGTCCAGGCCCGCCTCGGCGGCACCCTGGACCACCCCGAGCGCGAGCTCGTCGCTCATGGCCAGCACCGCCGTCGGCCCCACCGGCAGGAGCTCGCCGAGGGCCCGCACCCCCTCGGCGGAGGCGTTGTGCGAGCACTCGTGCACGGGCACGTCGGCCCAGTCCAGCCCGGCCGCCTCCACCGCGGCGCGGTACCCGGCCAGCCGGTCGCGGGTGACGCTGAACGTCGCCCGCTCCTGCCGCCCGGCGTCGGCCGGTCCCTGCGCGCCGTCCGCCGCCAGTTCGAAGGCGACCACGGCCAGCCGGCGGTGGCCCAGGCCCAGCACGTGCCCGGCGACGGCGCGGGCGCCGGCCGCGTCGTCGACCCGCACCCCGGGGACGCCGGCCAGGGCGGGCTGGTCCGCGGTGACCAGCGGCAGGCCCCGCTCCCGGACCGCCGCGAGCGCGGGGTCGTCGTCGGGCAGGGAGTAGGCGACGACGGCGTCGACGACGGCCGCCCGCACCGCCTCGGGCGGGGGCCCGCCGCCGGTCCGGGCGCCGGGGAGCACGAGCAGCGCGTAGCCCTCGTCCTCGACCGCCTCGGCCAGCCCGTCGAGGAAGACCGCGGCGGCGGGGTCGCTGAAGGCGTAGCCGAGCCGGTCGCCGAGCATCACGCCCAGCGAGCCCGACCGGCCGCGGCGCAGCGCACTGCCCGCCGGGCTCGGTCCCGGGTAGCCGATCGCGCCCGCGGTGGCGAGGACCCGCTCCCGCAGCTCGGCGCTGAGCTGGTCGGGCCGGTTGTAGGCGTTCGACGCCGTCGAGCGGCTGACCCCGGCGGCGGCCGCGAGGTCGCGCAGGGTCGGTCGTCGTGGCACGGCGGCAGGCTACGGCCTACGCTGGCAGCATGGTTCTGGATCGATCCAGAAGTGCGGTCGCCGACGCGCGTCTCGCCGTCTCCGCGATCTTCTTCGTCAACGGCGCGGTGTTCGCCAACTGGGTGACCCGCATCCCCGCCGTGAGCGATCGCACCGGCGCCGGCCCGGGCGCGCTCGGCCTGGCCCTGCTCTGCATCGCGGTCGGCTCGATCGCCGCCATGTCGCTGGCCGGCCGGGTCATCGACCGGTACGGATCGGCCCGGGTCACCGTGCTCACCGGCCTGGGGACGGCGGCCGCGGTCACGCTGCCCGGACAGGTCACCGGCGTGGTCCCGCTCGGGGCGGTGCTGCTCGTCTACGGCGCCGTCTTCGGCGTGCTCGACGTGGCGATGAACGTCGGCGCGGTGCAGGTGGTCCGGCAGGCGGGGCGGCCGCTCATGCCCTCCTTCCACGCGGCCTTCAGCCTGGGCGGGCTGGCCGGGGCCGGCACCGGCGCGCTCGCCGCCGGGGCCGGGATGCCGCCGTCCTGGCACCTGGGCCTGGTCGGCGTGGCGGCCGCCGCCGGCGTCCTGGCCGTCGCGTCCCGCCTGCCGGCCGACGTCCCGGAGGACCGCCCCGAGGGGTCGGGCGACCGCAGCGCCTGGCGGTCCCGCGCGGTGTGGGTGTTCGGCCTGATCGCCCTGTTCGCGGCCTTCAGCGAGGGGGCCATGGCCGACTGGACCGCGCTGTTCCTCCGCGACGTGGCCGGCGCCGGCGACGGCGTCGCGGCGCTGGGCTACGCGGCCTTCGCGCTGAGCATGACCGTCGCCCGGCTGGCCGGGGAGCTGCTGCTCGCCCGGCTCGGGCGGGCCCGCGCCCTGGCCGCCTCCGGGGTCGTCGCCACCGCCGGGGTGCTGCTCGCGGTCACGGTGGCCACCCCGGCCGCGGCCCTGATCGGCTTCGGCCTGGCCGGGCTGGGACTGGCCACCGCCTTCCCCGTCGCCATGCAGGGCGGCGCCGAGGCGGTGCCCGGCGGCCGCGGGGTGTCGGCGGTGTCGGTGATCGGCTACGCGGGGTTCCTCGCCGGGCCGCCGCTGATCGGGCTGCTCGCCGAGGCGGTCGGCCTGCGCTGGGCGCTGTCGAGCGTGGCGGCGCTGAGTCTGCTCGGCGCCGTCGTCGGTGCCCGCGCCCCGCGCTCCCCCGCCGCCGTGGGTGCGGTGCCCCGGGAGCGCGCGGAGTGTGCTCGGTAGCGTCGGCGGCGTGACCGCTCCCGCCGCCCGCTCCGCCGTCGCCGCCGGTCTCGCGACCGTGACCACCTCCGGCACCGTCCTCGACACGTGGTACCCCGCGCCCGCGCTGGGCGGCGAGGGGCCGTCGGGGACGCAGCAGCTGGGCACCCTGGAGCTGGAGGGCGAGCTGGGCCCGGAGTTCTCCGGCCTGGTGCGCACCGACGACGCCCGCGGCGTGCAGGTGGTCGGGGTCCGCACCACGATCGCCGACCTCGCCGCCCCGCCGGCCGACACCCACGACGTCTACCTCCGGCTGCACCTGCTCTCGCACCGGCTCGTGCGGCCGCACGAGGTCAACACCGACGGCGTGTTCGGCCTGCTGGCCAACGTGGCCTGGACCAGCGCCGGCCCGGTGCTGGCCACCGAGCTGACCCCGGCCCGCCGGGCAGTGCTGCGCGCCGCCCACGGCAGCCTGACCGTGCTGTCGGTGGACAAGTTCCCGCGGATGGTCGACTACGTCGTCCCCGCGGGCGTGCGGGTCGCCGACGCCGACCGGGTCCGGCTGGGCGCTCACCTGGCCGAGGGCACGACGGTCATGCACGAGGGCTTCGTCAACTACAACGCCGGCACGCTGGGCCCCTCGATGGTCGAGGGCCGGATCAGCGCGGGCGTCGTCGTCGGCGCCGACAGCGACGTCGGCGGCGGCGCCTCGATCATGGGCACGCTGTCGGGGGGTGGCAAGGAGGTCGTCTCGATCGGCCGCGGCTGCCTGCTCGGCGCCAACGCCGGCATCGGCATCTCGCTGGGCGACGACTGCGTCGTCGAGGCCGGCTGCTACGTCACCGCCGGCTCGCGGGTGACCCTGCCCGACGGCTCGGTGGTCAAGGCCCGCGAGCTCTCCGGCCGCGACGGGTTGCTGTTCCGCCGCAACAGCGTCTCCGGCGCGCTGGAGGCCCTGCCCCGCACCGGCACCTGGGGCGAGCTGAACGCCGCGCTGCACGCGAACGACTAGCCCGGAGGCCCGTCAGGTGAGGTTCGCGGGCGGAGCGGCGGGGACGTCGAGGTGCTCGAGCAGCGCGACGGCGAACTCCTGCGGCCGCTCGACGTGCGGGGAGTGGCCGACGCCGGGCAGCACGACCTCGCGGTAGGCGCCGCCGGAGGCCGCGTACCGGTCGAGCACCGCGCGGGTCTGGGCGACCATCGGCTGCGGCGGGCACAGCTCCGCGCCGGGCCAGCCGGGCACCGCGCCCAGCTGGCCCAGGAAGGCCAGGTCGAACGCCGAGGTGTCGGAGACGATCGCGTCGGCGTCGCCCCGGATCCACAGCACCGGCGGTCGCACCGGCAGGTCCACGACGCCCGAGACGTCGAACACCGTCGGCGCCATCGTGTTGAGCACCCCGCGCGTGCCCGGCGCCGTCCCCGGCCACGAGTCGCTCGGGACCGCGTCACCCGGGTAGTGGTCCGCACCGGTGCGGGTCGACAGCATCGCGGCGACGAACACGTCCTCGAGTGCCGGGTCCAGCGGCAGCGACCCGGGCGCCACGTAGAACGCCCGCAGGATCGACCGGGGACCGGTCGGGGCGGCGTCGGAGGTGTCGCCGGCGGCCAGCGCCGCCACGAACTCCGGGTTGGCCGCTCCCCCGCCCGAGCCCGCACCGTCCTCGGACAGCCGGCGCCCCTCCGGGCCGGCGGTGCCACCGAACCCGTACGGCGAGACGGGGGCGACCAGGGCGACCGAGGCCACCCGCGACGGCGCGTCGAGCAGGTACTGCAGGACGACGCCGGCGCCCATGCTCCAGCCGACCAGGTGCACCCGGTCCAGGCCCAGCGCGTCGACCAGCGCGGCGAGGTCGTCGGCCCAGTCCCGCACGCCGCGGCGCGCGTCGACCGGCAGCGGGTCGGTGTCTCCGTACCCGCGCAGGTCGACGGCGAGCACGCGGTGCCGGCCGGCGTCGTGCAGCGTCCGCAGCGTCGGCTGCCAGAACAGCGCCGAGCTCACGTTGCCGTGCACGAGCAGCACCGCCTCGCCCGGCCCGGCCGGGTCCGTCCCCTCGGCGTGCAGCACGTTCTGCACCAGCCGGGCGGTGGGGACCCTGGTGGCGGTGACCCCGGGGAGCAGGAGGTCGGGCACGGCGGTACTCCTCGAGTCGGGGGCGGCGGCCACACGCTAGCGGGGACGGCGCCCGCGCGGAGGCGCCTCGCCGGACCGCCTCGCCGGACCGCCGACGTCCAGGGAGCTGCCAGGCGGCCGACCTACAGTCGACGGCGATGACCAGCGCACGGACCGGCTCGCGCCCCGCGGCCAGGCGGCCCGCGGCGAAGCGGCCCCCGGCCCGGCGGCCCGCGGCGAAGCGCCCGCAGGCCGCGCGCCGGCGCGGCTCGTCGAGCCCGTGGGCGCTGCGCTACTGGTGGCCGGCGATGGTCCTGGGCGTCGCGATGGTCCTCGCCCTGGCCTGGCGGGCCGAGCGCTCCGCCCCCGCCCCGACGACGGCGCTCTGCACGGTGCCGTCCACGTCGGTCACCCTGGGCGCCGAGCAGTGGGCCAACGCGCAGGTCATCGCCGACGTCGGCCGGCAGCGCGGGCTGCCCGAGCGGGCGGTGGTCATCGCGCTGGCGACGGCGATGCAGGAGTCGACGCTGCGCAACCTGGACTACGGCGACCGCGACTCGCTGGGCCTGTTCCAGCAGCGGCCCTCGCAGGGGTGGGGCACACCCGCGCAGGTGCAGGACCCGGTCTACGCCGCCGGGAGGTTCTACGACCACCTCGTCGAGGTCCCCGGCTGGGAGACCCGCCGGCTCACCGACGCCGCGGACACCGTCCAGCGCTCGGCGTTCCCGGAGGCCTACCAGCGCTGGGAGACCTTCGCCCAGTCGCTGACGGCGGCACTGCGCTCCGACGACCGGGAGCGCAACTGCGGCTGACCCGGTCAGTAGACCCGGTTGCGCCCCCTGCCGTACAGCTCGGGCCGGTCGAAGGCCGCCGGCATCCCGGCGGAGCCGGCGAGGCTGCGGCCGCGGTGCAGGCGCGCCTCGAGGGCGACCAGCGCGGCGAGCGCGGCGACGGGGACGAGCAGGAACAGGACGAGCAGCACGGCGGGCCTCCGCGGTGGGGCCGGGCGGGCTGCCCGGCGGCTGGCACCACCGTCGCGCCCGGCCCTTGCGACCCTCTGGCGGCCGACCGACGCCGACTTGCGGGCCACTAGTGGCCGGTGCGCGGTACCGCGCGCTCAGGCGGTCAGGCGCTGCACTGCGGCGTCGATGCGCTCGTCGGTGGCGGTCAGCGCCATCCGCACGTGCCGGGCACCGGCCGGGCCGTAGAAGGAGCCGGGCGCCGGGACGATGCCCAGGCCGGCCAGCCAGTCGACGGTGGCCCAGCAGTCCTCGTCGCGGGTGACCCACAGGTACAGGCCCGCCTCGGAGTGGTCGATGCGCGCGCCGGTGGCCCGGACCGCCGCGGCCAGCCGCTCCCGGCGCCGGCCGTACCGCTCGCGCTGGGCGTCGACGTGGGCGTCGTCGGCCAGCGCCGCGGTCATGGCCGCCTGCACCGGGCCGGGGACCAGCAGGCCCAGGTGCCGGCGCACCTCCCACACGCGCCGGACGAGCACGGGGTCGCCCGACAGCAGACCGGCGCGGTAGCCGGCCGCCGTCGACTGCTTGGACAGCGAGTGGACGGCCAGCAGGCCGGTGTGGTCGGCGCCGGCGACGGCGGGGTGCAGCAGCGAGCGCGGCTGCACGTCCCAGCCGAGGGTGGCGTAGCACTCGTCGGCGACCACCGGGACGCCGTGCGCCCGCCCCCAGGCCACCCAGCCGCGCAGCTGCTCGTCGGAGAGCACGCGGCCGTGCGGGTTGCCCGGGGAGTTGAGCCAGACCAGGACGATCCCGGCGGCATCGTCGGGTGGGGTGTCGGTGCGGCGCACGGCCAGCCCGGCGAGGACCGCGCCCACCTCGTAGGTCGGGTAGGCGACCTCGGGGATGACGACGGTGCCCTCGCGCAGGCCGAGCAGCGTGGGCATGAGCGCCACGAGCTCCTTGGAGCCGATCGTCGGGACGACCGACGGGTCGGCGCCGAGCGGGTCGGCGAGGGTCACGCCGAGGCGGCGCTGCAGCCACCCGGCTGCGGCCTGGCGCAGCTCACGGGTGCCCAGGGCCATCGGGTAGCCCGGGGCGTCGCCGGCCGCGGCCAGCGCGGTGCGCAGGACGTCGGGCGTGGGGTCGACCGGCGTCCCGATGGACAGGTCGACGAGGCCGCCCGGGTGCCGCGCCGCGCGGGCCCGGGCGGCCTCGAGGCTGTCCCAGGGGAAGTCGGGCAGGCGGCCGGCCGCCGGCCCCGCCGCGGTGGTCGTCAGTGTCCCTCGCCCTGCGGCGGGAGGGCGGCCACCAGCGGGTGGTCGGTGCCGATCCGGCCCGTCTTCGCCGCCCCGCCGGGGCTGCCCAGGTCGGTGAAGAACTCCACGTTGGCGTTGTAGAAGTCCTTCCACTTGTCCGGGACGTCGTCCTCGTAGTAGATGGCCTCCACGGGGCAGACCGGCTCGCAGGCACCGCAGTCGACGCACTCGTCGGGGTGGATGTAGAGCATCCGGTCGCCCTCGTAGATGCAGTCCACCGGACACTCGTCGATGCACGCCTTGTCGAGGACGTCGACGCAGGCCTGGGTGATCACGTAGGTCACGGTGGGTCCTCCCGGGGGACGTGCGGGCAGCGCCCCGGCTCGCGGCCGGGCTCGCGCGTGTCGCCCGTCAGTATGGCCCCGTACCGCGGCCCCGGGCTCGACGGGTGGGGCGCCCGACCCGGTCGGGGGAGCCCGGCCGCGTGCGCGCAGGATCGCCGCATGGGACAGAGCCGCTCGCCGCTGGGGGTCGCCGACCTCGAGCGGGTCGCCGCCCGCGGCTGGCGCGCCCCGGAGGAGGCGGACCTGGGCGGCTGGCTGCTGCGCGCCGGCGGCGGTTTCACCGGCCGGGCCAACACCGCGCTCGTCACCGGCGACCCCGGCCTGCCCCTCCCCGAGGCGACGGCGGCGGTCAGCGACTGGTACCGCGCCCGCGGGCTGCGGCCGGGCGCCCAGCTGCCGGGCGTGCGGTCACGTCCCGTCGACGCCGTCCTGGCCGCGGCCGGGTGGGAGCGGGGCGAGGACGTCCTGGTGCTCACCGCGCCGCTGGTCCCCGGCCCCGCGGACGGCGTGCCGGTCGAGCTGGCGCCGGCCCCGGACGACGCCTGGCTGGCGGCCTACCGCGGGCCCGCCCCCACCGCCGCGGCCCGCGCGGTGCTCACCAACGCCGAGGCGGTGGTGTTCGCGGCGGTGCGCCCGGACCCCGCCGCCGCGCCGGTCGCCGTCGCCAGGGGTGTGGTGACCGGCGAGTGGCTGGGCGTCGGCGCGCTCACGGTGGCCGAGGACGCCCGCCGCCGCGGCCTGGCGACGGCGGTCATGGGTGCGCTCACGCGCTGGGGCGCCGACCGGGGGGCGCGGTGGGTGTACCTGCAGGTGGCGGCCTCGAACACGCCGGCACGGGCGCTCTACCGCCGCACCGGCTACGTCGAGCACCACCGCTACCACTACCGCTGGGCGCCCGACGGCGCCTGAGGACGCGGTGCGGCCACCACCCGGCCGACGGCGAGCGCGGCCCCGACCACGCCCAGGCCGAGGAAGGCGAGGGTCACCGCGCCCAGCGCACCGGTGCCCACGGCGACGAGGTCGCCCTCGGGACGGCGCACGGTGGCGGCCAGGGCGACCGACAGCCACGTCACCGCCGGGAGGACGGCGACCACCCGGGAGCCGGTGAGCCGGAACGTGAGCGTCACCAGCAGGGGGTTGCCCACGAGGGCGGCGAGCACCGACAGCGGCACCAGGACGCCGGCCACGCGCAGCGGCAGCCAGAACACCTGGACCAGCGCCAGCCAGCCGGCGAGGGCGACCGCCGCGACCGCGGCGGCGGTCAGCGCGGCGGCCCGGGTCATCCGGTCACGCCGGCGAACAGGTCGTCCTCCCAGCCGTTCGGCGCCTCCCCCGTCGCCCCCCGCTCCCCGCGGACCAGCCGGTAGTACTCCACGCCGAGCACCTCCTGGCCGAAGTTGTTCGACAGGGCGAAGAACGGCCCGTCCACGGTGATCTGGGTGGCGTGCGCGCGCATGGCCGCCTCCTTCGCGCCGGCATGGGCGCGGCCGTCGACCGCGGCGGTGACCAGCTCGTCGGGGACGGCGAAGGGGATGTCGTCGACCTCCCCGAGCTGGTCGAAGGGTGAGGCCTCCCCCAGCGCGGCCATCGCCTCGGCGCCCTCGCGCAGCACCGAGCGCGGCACGCAGCACCAGTAGACCTTGGCGACGTCCCACGCCGCGCCCAGCTCGGGGCGGTAGCCGGGGTCCGCGGCGGCCTCGACGGCGGCCATCGCCACCCGGTGGGCCTGGATGTGGTCGGGGTGGCCGTACCCACCCCGTTCGTCGTAGGTGACGACGACCTGCGGCCGGACCTCCCGGACCACGGCCACCGCGTACGCCACGGCCTCGTCGAGGTCGGCGTTCCAGAAGGCGTGGGGCCTCGTGTTCGCGGGGGTCCCCATCATCCCGGAGTCCCGGTAGCGGCCGGGCCCGCCGAGGAAGCGCCAGTCGGTGACGCCGAGCGCGTCCATGGCCGCCCGCAGCTCCGCGATCCGGTACCCGCCGAGCTGGTCGGCGTGCTCGGGCCCGAGCAGCTCGAGCTCCGGGACGAGGACCTCGCCCTCCTCGCCCAGCGTGCAGGTCAGCAGGGTGACCTGTGCGCCCTCGGCGACGTACCGGGCCATCGTGGCGCCGTTGTTGATCGTCTCGTCGTCGGGGTGGGCGTGCACGAGCAGCAGGCGTCGGTCGGCGGTCACGAGGGGACATTCTCCCCCGGCCGCCGGGACGGGCGGCGGGACGGGCCTGGCGGCGAGACGGGCCGGGCGGCGAGACGGGCCGGGCGGCGTCCTCCCTCACCGCCGGGGGGGGGGGGGGGGGGGGGGGGGGGGGGGGGGGGGGGGGGGGGGGGGGGTGGGGGGTGAGGTGCGTGGCGGTGGCTGGGCGTGC
>NZ_JBJGZA010000009.1:0-133359 GCF_054050255.1 Geodermatophilus sp. SYSU D00700
GGTGATGGCCTGGTCGGCCCGCTGCTGGGTGGTCCCCACGGCGGCGATGGCGTCGTCGGCTCGCTGCTGGGTGCCCTGGACGGCGCTGATCGCGTCGTCGGCGCGCCGCTGGGTGGACTCGACGGCGACGATGGCCTGGTCGGCCCGCTGCTGGGTGGTACCCACAGCGTCGATGGCCTCGTCGGCCCGGCTGCGGGTCCCGTCGACGGCGGCGATCTCGTCGTCGGCCCGCCGGCGTGTGGACTCCACGGCCTCGATGGCGCGGTCGGCGGCCCCGATCGTGTCCCCGGCGTGCTCGACGAGGTCCTCCACCCGGCCGACGACCCGGTCGACGCGGTCGAGGAGGCCCTCCAGCCGGCCCACCGCGGCCGCCACCCGGGGCAGCAGGACCAACGCCTCGCCGATGCCCTCGCGCAGGCTCTCGACCGCGGAGAACACGTCGGAGGGGCCGGGTATCGAGGGCAGCCGCACGAGGGGGACGCTACGGCCGCGCCCGGCAGGTCGCCCGGCCGGCGAGTGGCCCACCACCCGCCCGGGTAGGTCCCGGCGCGATCGTCGGCACCGACCTCCCGCGCGTCGGCCGCCCTGGAGGACCGCGAGCCGTATCGTGGAGTGCTGCCGCGAGTGCGGGGTGCAACCGATCGGACGCCGCGGCGCGGACGACGTGACACGGACGACGACGATGGGATGTCGACACCGGTGGGCGACGAGCGGGGGCGGGGCGACCGGGCCGGTGGCCGGGTGCCCGACGCGTCCGGGCCGATCTCGGTCGAGCAGCTGATCGCGCGCTCCGGCAACGCCACGGGCCGCCGGGCCGCCCGGCGCACCGGCGAGGTGCCGATCCCGCTCGAGCCCGGTGAGTCCCTCCCGCCGCACCGCGGACCCCGTCCTCCGGTCCCCCCTGCCACCCGGCAGCCGGCGCCGGAGCGGGACCACCGGCCGGCCGGCGACGACACCCCGAGCCCCCGCCGCGGCCTGCCGCCGGTCCCCGCGGCCCCCGCCGGTGTCCAGCAGTCCCGGCCGGTGCCGCCCGCGGTCCGCGAGGGCGTGCGCCGCTCCCAGCCGGTGCCACCGCTGCACCCCGGGACGCCGGGAGCGGTCCACCGTTCCGGCCCGGTGCCGCCGCTGCCCGGGACCCCGGGGGCGGTCCACCGCTCGGGCCCGGTGCCGCCGCTGCCCGGGACGCCGGGTGTCGTCCACCGTTCCGGTCCCGTGCCGCCGCTGCCGGGGACCGCCGGGGCCGTCCACCGCTCCGCGCCGGTCCCGCCCATCCCGGGACTGGACGGCTCGCCGGTGTCCGGTGCCGGCAGCACCCGCCGCTCCCCGGCGCCGAGACCCCCGCGCAGCCCCTTCCGCCGGCGGCTGGTCCGGGTGGGCCTGGTCCTGGCCGTGGTGCTCGGCCTGGCCCTCACCTACCACCTGGGCCTGTACACCTACGTCGACCGGAGCGTCGCCCGCGTCGCCGCGCTCGCCCCCGAGGGGCCGGAGGTGATCGCCCCGCAGCTGCAGGAGGGGTCGACCACCTACCTCGTCGTCGGCACCGGCCTCCCCGGCACCGACGGGCCGGCCTCGGTCACCACGCTGCTCGTCCACGTGTCCGCCGAGGAGGACCGCGCCGTCCTGGTCAGCGTGCCGCCGACCGCGCTGGTCGACACCCCCGGCTGCCGCACCGACGACGGCGCCGTCCGCGAGCCGGTGTCCGAGGCGTTCGCGGCCTCGCTGCTCGACGGCGGACCGGCGTGCATGGTCCGCGCCGTCCAGCAGGTGTCGGGGCTGCGGGTCGACCACTACCTCGCCGTCGACCTCGCCCGGCTGCCCGGCCTGGTCGACGCGGTCGGCGGGGTGGACGTGTGCCTGCCCACCGGCGACCCCGCCGACGCCGCCTCCGCCGCCTCCCTCCCGGCCGGCACCTCGCGCCTCACCGGGGACCTGGCGACGCGCTACCTGACCCCCGGTGACGCCGCCGCCGACGCCACCGGCACCGCCGCCGCCGAGCGCACCCAGCGGCTGCTGTCGGCGATGCTGCGCACGGCGGTGACCGCCGGCACGCTGGCGAACACCGTCGAGCTGACCCGGGTCCTCACCGGCGCCGCCGACGCGCTCACCGTCGACGAGCAGACGACGCTCGGCGACCTGCGGACCCTGGCGACCGCGCTCGGCGACCTCGAGGGCGACGCCGTCCAGCGCGTCGCGCTGCCGGTCGCCCAGGTCGGCCACGTCCCCGCGGGCAGCGAGCGGTCCTACGTGCTGCTCGACGGCACCGGCGTCCGGTCGCTGTTCGACAGCGTCATCGAGGACAGCCGGGTCCCCGAGGAGCTCGCCGCGCCGGGGGTGGCCGTCGAGACCGCCGCGGCACCCGAGCCGACGCCCGAGCCCGCCCCCGCGGCCGGGCCGTCGCCGGCCCCGGCCCCGGCCCCGCAGGGTCCGACCGTCGCGCCGGCCGCGGTGACCGTCGACGTGCTCAACGGAACCGCCACCCGGGGGCTGGCCTCCACCGTGGCCGACCAGCTGCGCCAGCAGGGGTTCACCGTCGGCACGGTCGGCAACGAGACCGGCGGCGTCGACGGGACCGTCGTCCGCCACGGCCCCGGCGCCCTGGAGCAGGCGCGCACGGTGGCCGCCGCCGTCCCCGGCGCGGTGCTGCAGGAGAGTGCCGCCGCGGGCGACGCCGTGCAGCTCGTCGTGGGCCCGGGCTACGACGGGGTCGTCCCCGTCCAGCTGGCCGCCCCGGCGCCCGCTCCGACCCCCGCCGCCGAGGAGACCCCCGCCGACGCGACCGCCGCGGCGGCGGCCGCCCCCGCGTCCGGCACCGCCCCGGCCGACTGCGGCTGACGAAGGACCCCGCTGCCCCCCCCACCGCTCCCTCGCTCGCGGCGGGCCCCTGCAGCGGGGCCGACAGACGACGAGGGCCGCCGCGGACGTCCGCGGCGGCCCGGTCAGGCGAGGGGGTCCTCCGGTCAGCCGAAGCGGCCGGAGATGTAGTCCTCGGTCGCCTTCTGGTCGGGGTTGCTGAAGATCTTCTCGGTCGGGTTGAACTCGATCAGCCGGCCGGGCTGGCCCACGCCGTTGAGGTTGAAGAACCCGGTGGACTCGCTCACCCGCGCGGCCTGCTGCATGTTGTGGGTGACGATGACGATCGTGTAGCGGTCCTTGAGCTCGGCCATGAGGTCCTCGATCGCCAGGGTGGAGATCGGGTCCAGCGCCGAGCAGGGCTCGTCCATCAGCAGCACGTCGGGCTCGACGGCGATCGCGCGGGCGATGCACAGCCGCTGCTGCTGGCCGCCGGACAGGCTGGAGCCGGGGCGATCGAGGCGGTCCTTGACCTCGTTCCACAGGTTGGCGCCGCGCAGCGAGCGCTCGACGAGGTCGTCGGTCTCGGACTTCTTCATCTTCCGGTTGTTGAGCCGGTTCCCGGCCACGACGTTGTCGTAGATCGACATCGTCGGGAACGGGTTGGGGCGCTGGAAGACCATGCCGATCTGCCGCCGGACGTCGACCGGGTCGGCGTCGGGGCTGTAGAGGTCCTGGCCGTCCATGACGACCTTGCCCTCGACGCGGGCGCCGGGGATGACCTCGTGCATCCGGTTGAGCGAGCGCAGGAAGGTGGACTTGCCGCAACCCGAGGGGCCGATCAGCGCGGTGATGCTGCGCGGCTCGATCGAGACGTTGACGCCCTCCACGGCGAGGAAGTTGCCGTAGTAGATGTTGAGGTCGGAGACCTCGATGCGCTTGGCCACGTACGGATCCTCCGGGACTGTCCGGTCAGCGACCGGTCTTGGGGGCGAAGAAGCGGCTGATCAGGCGGGCCACGATGTTGAGGGCCATGACCAGGATGATGAGGACGAGGGCCGCCGTCCAGGCGCGGTCCAGGAACGCCTGGGTGTCCGTCCCCGGCTGGGTCAGCTGGTAGTAGGCGAACACCGGGAGCGTCGCCATCCTTCCGTCGAACGGGTTGAGGTTGGTGCCGGTGATCAGGCCCACGGTCACCAGCAGCGGCGCGGTCTCACCCACGACGCGCGCGACGGCCAGGGTGATGCCGGTGCCCAGTCCCGCGATGGCGGTCGGCAGGACGACCTTGACCACCGTCCGCCACTTCGGCACGCCCAGGGCGTAGCTGGCCTCCCGCAGCTCGTTCGGCACGAGCTTGATGACCTCCTCGCAGGAGCGCACGACCACCGGGATCATCAGCACCGAGAGGGCGACCGCGCCCATGACGCCCATCCGGACGTCGTTGCCGAACAGCAGCGTGAACAGGGCGAAGGCGAACAGGCCGGCCACGATCGACGGGATGCCGGTCATGACGTCGACGAAGAAGGTGATGGCACGCGCGAGCCGGCCGCGGCCGTACTCGACGAGGTAGATGGCGGTCAGCAGGCCGATCGGCACCGAGATGAGGGTGGCCAGCGCGGTGATGATCAGCGTGCCGAGGATGGCGTGGTAGGCGCCGCCGCCCTCCCCGACCACCCGGAACATCGAGTTGGTGAAGAAGGCGGCGTCGAACCGTGCCAGGCCCTTGTCGAGCACGGTGTAGACCAGGGACACCAGCGGGATCATGGCGATCACGAACGCCGTGGTGACCAGGGCGGTGACCAGCCGGTCGGTGGCCTTGCGGGTGCCCTCGACGGCCCGCGCCCCGACGTACACGGCGAGGGTGCCCAGGACCGCCCCGTAGACGACGGTCAGGGCGATGCTGAAGCCGGTGAGGGCCGACAGGCCGGCCCCGAGCGCGATGCCCGCGGCGTAGAGCCCGGCCGCGCCGTACCGGGGCAGCCGGCGCCGCGGGCGGATGCCGGGTTGCGGCTCGTCGGCGACCCGGACGGGCGGCTGGATCTGGGTGCTCATCAGTTGGCTCCGGAGAAGTCGGCGCGCCGGTTGACGATCCAGCGGGCGAGCATGTTGACCGCGAGCGTGATCACGAACAGCACCAGGCCGCTGGCGATCAGCGTGTTGACGTCGATGCCGGTGGCCTCGGGGAACCGCAGGGCGATGTTCGACGCGATCGTCGAGGGGTTGGAGCTGCTGATCAGGTTCAGCGTGGCACCGGCGCCACCGGACAGCACGATGGCCACCGCCATGGTCTCGCCGAGGGCGCGGCCCAGGCCCAGCATCGCGCCGGCGATGACGCCGGACTTGCCGTACGGCAGCACCGCCATCTTGATCATCTCCCAGCGGGTGGCGCCGAGGGCGAGGGCGGCCTCGCGGTGCAACGCCGGCGCCTGGCTGAACACCTCGCGGGCGATGGCCGAGATGATCGGCAGGATCATGACCGCCAGCACCAGGCCGACGGTGAACATCGTGCGCCCGCTGGAGGAGGCCGGGCCGGCGAAGAACGGGAGCCAGCCCAGGTTGTCGGCGGCCCACACGTGGAAGGGGACGAGGGCCGGCGCGAGGACCGCCAGGCCCCAGAAGCCGTAGACGACGCTCGGGATGGCCGCGAGCAGGTCGATGACGTAGCCCATGGTCGCGGCGATCCGCCGCGGCGCGTAGTAGGTGATGTAGAGCGCGATCCCCACGGCGAGCGGGGTGGCGACCAGCAGGGCGAGGACGGCGCCCAGGAGCGTCCCGAGGACCAGCGGGGCGACGTAGGCACCCAGGCCCTCGCCGCCGGGGATCTCCTCCGCCGGGGCCGTGAGGGCCGGGATCGCCTCGCCGATGAGGAAGGCGGCCACGCCGGCGAGCACGAGCAGGATGAAGATGCCCGAGCCCTTCGCGCTGCCGGCGAAGACGCGGTCGCCCGGCCTGCGGACCACGCGCTGCTTCGTCGGGGGTTCGGTCGGGGCCTTCGTGGCGGTCACCGCTGCTCCGGGTGGTCGGTCGGTGGTGCGGGGGAGCCCGTCTGCGGGCGGGGCGGGTGGCCCGGGACGTCGCCGACGCCCCGGGCCACCCGGGAGTGCTCCGGTCAGCCGGCGGTGATCGCGTCGACCGCGGGCTGCGCCTGCTCGCGGAGGGTGTCGGAGATGGGCGCGTTGCCCGCGTTCTCGGCGGCCGCCTGCTGGCCGTCCTCGCTGATCACGTAGGACATGAAGGCCTTGACGTTGTCGGCGGCCGACTGGTCATCGTACTGGATGCAGCCGATGTGGTAGCTGACCAGGACGATCGGGTACTCGCCCGAGCCCTCGGTCTGCCGGTTGACCTCGATGGCGAAGTCGTACTCGCCGCGGCCCTCGACGGCCGGGGAGTTCTCGACGACGGCCGCGGCGGCCTCGGCCGACGGCGCCACGAACTCCTGACCGACGCCGACGTTGACCACGCCCAGCTCGCCGGCGCGGCTCGCGTCGGCGTAGGTGACCGCACCGACGGTGCTCTCGACCACGCCCACGACGCCGGACGTGCCGTTGGCGGCCTCGCCACCGGGCAGCGGCCAGACGCCGTCGGGCTCGGAGGTCCACACGTCACCGGCGGTCTGGAACAGGTAGTCGGTGAAATTGTCGGTGGTGCCCGAGTCGTCGCCGCGGTGCACGGGGGTGATCGGCGTGTCCGGCAGCTGCGCGTCCGGGTTCTCCTGCGCGATCGCCGGGTCGTTCCAGGTGGTGATCTGGCCGGCGAAGATGCGGGCGATGGTGCCCGGCGAGAGGTCCAGCTGGTCGATGCCCTCGAGGTTGAAGATGACCGCGATCGGCGAGATGTAGTTGGGCAGCTCGAAGATCTCCCCGCCGCCGCAGCGCTCCTGCGCGGCGGTGAGCTCCTCCTCGTCCAGCGGGGCGTCGGAGCCGGCGAAGTCGGTGGCGCCGGCGATGAACTGCTCGCGGCCGCCCCCGGAGCCGACCGGGTCGTAGCTGAAGGCCACGTCGGGGTACTCGCCCTCGAAGCCGGCCTGCCACGCCTCCATGGCCGCCTGCTGGCTGCTCGCGCCGGCGCCGACGAGGTCACCGCTGAGCTCCGCGGCGCTCTCCTCGCTGCCGCCGCCGTTGCCCCCAGAGGCGGTGTCGGACTCGTTCGCAGCGCCACACGCGGTGAGCGCGAGGGTGCCGGCCAGCGCCGTCGAGAGGACGGCGGCGCGCGACCTGGTGCTGAGCTTCAACTGGGTGCCTTTCGCAGAGGGAGCCCGGGCCTCGTCGCCGGGCATGGCGGGACCAACGGGCAGCGACGCTAGGCAGCGCAGGTGGCCGGTCCCGGGTGGATCGGTGAACGCCGGGTGAACGCCCACCGAGCCTTTCCCGACCGGGTGAGAACGAGGTCACGTCCGGCAGGTGAACGAGTGCGTTTCGGGTGGCGCCGGGCACACCGGGTAGGGCAGAACTGAGCGGTTGCGCCTCAGGCCGGGACCTGCGGGACGCGCCGCCAGGAGACGTCGGCGGCGTACCGCGTGAACCCGCTGCGCTCGTAGAGGGCGACCGCGGGGACGTTGTCCTCCTCGACGTAGAGCAGCACCTGTTCCAGACCGAGGCGGCGCAGGTGGGCCAGGCCCAGGGTGGTCAGCCCGCGGCCCAGGCCGAGGCCCTGGGCGTCCGGGTCGACGCCGAGGACGTACACCTCGCCGACCGGGTCCGGGCCGGCGTCGCCCGGCGGGTGCACCTTCGTCCAGTGCGACCCGAGCAGCGTGCCGCCGGCGCCGGGGTCGCCCCGCCAGGCGAGCAGGAAGCCGGCCGGGTCGAACCAGGGCTCGGCCTCGCGCAGCCGCAGGTCCTCGGGCGTCCAGGAGCCCTGCTCGGGGTGGGTGGCGAAGGCGCGGGCGTTGACCCGCAGCCACGCCTCCTCGTCCCGCCCGGGCCGGAAGGCGGCGACGGTGACGTCCGCGGGCAGCGCCGGGCGAGGGTCGAGGTCGGCGTCGGTGAGCGGACGGCGCAGCTGCAGCAGCACCCGCGCCCGCGTGTACCCGCGCCCGCCGGCCAGCACGGCGGCCGCCGGCAGGTCGCCGTGCGCCCAGACCCGCAGCGGCCGGCTCCCGGCCAGCTCCTCGAGCCGGGACAGCAGCGCCCGCCCGGTCCCGCGGCCGCGGGCGGCGGGGGCGACGACGACCTCGGCCTCGGCGTCGCCGTCCGCCCCCGGCGCCCCCAGCTCCAGCCGGGCGTAGCCCACCGGCGCGCCGTCGGCGTCGGTGGCCAGCAGGTCGCGGCCGCCGGCCGGGCCGCCGTGCTGCAGGCGCAGCTCGGCCTCCTCCGACAGCGGCCGGACGCCGTCGACGGCGGCCGCCGCGCGCAGCAGCGCGAGGACGGCCGCGGTCTCGGCGGGGGCGAGCCGCTCGGTGTCGCGGACGGCGGCGGTGCTCAGCGCAGCGGGGCGGTGCTGCGGGAGCCCTCGGTCAGGGGCTCGGCGAGGTCGGCCTGGGCGCGCGCGGCGGCCGCGGTGGCGTCGGCGACCTGCTGGTCGAGCTTGTAGCCGACGTTGCGCACCGTGCCGATCAGCGCCTCGTGCTCGGTGCCGAGCTTGGCCCGCAGCCGGCGGACGTGGACGTCGACGGTGCGGGTGCCGCCGAAGTAGTCGTAGCCCCAGATCTCCTGCAGCAGCTGCGCGCGGGAGAACACCCGGCCCGGGTGCTGGGCCAGGTACTTGAGCAGCTCGAACTCCTTGTAGGTGAGGTCGAGCGGGCGGCCGCGGAGCTTGGCGGAGTAGCTGTGCTCGTCGATGACCAGCTCGCCGGCCTGGGTCACGCCGCCGTCGGCGCCGTCGGCGGGGGTGGCGGCGGCCAGCCGGCGGGCGGTGGCCCACCGGAGGCGGGCGTCGACCTCGGCGGGGCCGGCGGTGTCGAGCAGGACGTCGTCGACGCCCCAGTCGGCCGACAGCGCCACCAGCCCGCCCTCGGAGAGGACCGCCACCAGCGCGGAGGCCACCCCGGTGGAGGACAGCAGGGCGCACAGGGCGCGGGCCCGGACGAGGTCGTGGCGGGCGTCGACGAGCACCACGTCGCCGGAGTCGCCGTCGAGCAGGCTGGACAGCTCGGGCGCCACCACGCGCACCTGGTGGCCGAGCAGGCCCAGGGCGGGGAGCACCTCGGTGGTGGCCTGACGCGCCGCGGTCATGAGCACGAGTCGCATGTCGTCTCCTCGGGGAGGGCGTCGACGGCGCTGTCGAACCGAGATCGCAGGATAACCGACGGGTGCGGCCGGGACGCCGAGGTCACGGGTGCCCGCGTCGCGGCCGGACACGCCGGGGCCTCCGCTCGCCGGACGCGCCGGGCGGGGGGCGTCTGCGACGATCGGGGTCCAGCGGGCGCCGGGGCGCGGACCCGCCGTCCGCGGGCAGGAGGCGACGTGACCACCGCGCTGGAGACCGGGGCCGCCACGCGCGGGCGGCACCTCGCCGCGGCCGTCGTCGTCGCGGCCGCCGCGGCCGCCGTGGTCTGGGCGCCCGAGGTGGCCGGGGACGACGGCCGGCTGGGCGCGGTGCTCCTGCTGCAGGTCGCGCTGGCCGCCGCGTGGGCGCGGGCGCTCGCCCCTGCCGGAGCGGCCGGGGCGGTGGTGCTGGCCGTCGCGGCCGCCGCCGGCTCCGACCTGCTCGTCCGGTCGGTCGAGGACCCCGGGCCGGGCGTGCTGCTCGTCGTCGCGGGGCCGGCGCTGCTGGCCGCCGTCGTGCACCAGATGCTGCGCCGCCCGCCGCGGTCGGACGTGGTCGGCTCGCTCGGGTCGGTCGCCGTGCTCGTCTCGTCGGCCTGCGCGCTGTCACCGTTCCTGCTGCCCGGGGTGGCCGGCGACCCCGACTCCCCGGCCACCTCGCCGCTGCTGGTGGTCGCGGGCGCGCTCGCCGCCGGCCTGCTCGTCGACGCCGTGCTGCCGCGTCCGCCGGTCGCCGAGGGGGCCTCCCGCGGCGTGCTCGGCCTGCTGGCCGCGGTGGCGGCGGGCATGGCCGTGGCGCTGCTCGAGAGCGGCACCGCGGCGCTGGTCGAGGTCATCTCCGGGGTCACCACCGGGCTGGTGCTGGGCCTGGTCGCCGCGCTGGCCGGGACGGCGGCCTCCTTCCTGCTCGCCGACACCGGCCGCCGGGTGCCCGGGATCGCGGGAGCGGCGGTCGAGGCGCTGCTGCCACTGGCCGTCTGCGCGCCGGCGCTGCTCGCGCTCACCGTGGTCTGACCGTGCGGACCCTCCTCGCGCTCGTCGCGCTGCTGGTCGCGCTGCTCGTCGTCGTGGGGCTGGTCGCCGACCCGATCGCCGAGGGCGCCGCCGAGGAGCGCGTCGCGGCGGCGCTGCGGGACGGCGGCGGCCTGGCCGGCACGCCGGAGGTCGACGTCACCGGCTGGCCCTTCCTCACCCAGGCGGTGTCGGGCACCTACGACGACGTCCGGATCTCGCTGACCGCCGCGGACCTCGGCCGGCCCGAGGGCACCCGTGCCGACGTGACGCTGCGCGGCGTGCACGTGCCGCTGTCGGACGCGCTCGCCGGCTCGGTGCAGGAGGTCCCCGTCGACCGGATCGACGGGACCGCGACGCTGTCCTACGCGCTGCTGTCGCAGGAGCTCGGCGCCGACACCGTCCTGCGGCGCGAGGGCGACGGGCTGCGCGTCACGCGCACCGTCGAGGTGCTCGGGTACACGGTGCCCCTCACCGCCGTGGGCCGGGTGGCGCTCGACGGGCAGGACCTCGTCGTCGACGTCGAGGGGGCCTCGGCGGCCGGCGTCGACGTGCCCGACGCCGTCGTCGACCGGGCCGGCGACGCGCTCGACCTGCGCTACCCGGTGCAGCTGCCCTTCGGTCTGCGGCTGACCGGCGTCCGCCCGGCCGACGACGGCGTGCACGTGGCCGTCGAGGCCACCGACACGGTGCTGCGCACACCCTGACGGAACACCGCACCCCCCGGCCGGGTTGGTCGGGGGGATGCGCGAGGACGAGGGCGGGGGCGGGCCGACCGCCGTGCTCGAGGGCCTGGGCGTGCGGCCGGGTGACGCCGACCTGACCGTCGTCCAGTTCTCCACCGCGTTCTGCGGGCCGTGCCGGACCACCCGCGCCCGGTTGCAGCACCTGGCGGCCACCCGGCCGGGACTGGCCCACGTGCAGGTCGACGCTGAGAGCCACCTCGACGCCGTCCGCGAGCTCGGGGTCCGGCGCACGCCGACGCTGTTCTACCTCGACCGGGCGGGACGCCTGGTGGGCCGCAGCAGCGGCGCGCCGCGTCCGGAGGAGCTCACCGCCCTGGTCGACGCCCACACGGGCGCACGGACCTGATCGGTTACCCTCGTCACGTGGGCACCCTGCTGACCTCGCGCCGCACAGTGGACCTGTGCCGCGTCGGCAGCTGCCTGTGTCGCGCCTCCTGAGGGCGGCCCCGCTCCGCCCAGACGTGCCCTGACCGCCGTCCGGAGAGCCCATCCCATGCCCCACGGCCCCACGCGCACCGCCGACGTGCGCCCGGGGCGTGCGCCGTACCCCGTCGTCCGCCGGAGCCCCCCGGCGTGCACCGCCTGACCGCCGCACACCCACCACAGGGAGGAACACCCCCCATGAGCCGCAACGACGTGCTCGTCACCGCCGACTGGGCCCAGGAGCACATCGGCCAGCCCGGGATCGTCTTCATCGAGGTCGACGAGGACACCAGCGCCTACGACAAGGGCCACATCGAGGGCGCGGTGAAGCTCGACTGGAAGTCCGACCTCCAGGACCCGCTGCGCCGTGACTTCGTCAGCAAGGAGCAGTTCCAGGAGCTGCTGAGCGCCAAGGGCGTCGGCAACGACGACACCGTGGTCCTCTACGGCGGCAACAACAACTGGTTCGCCGCCTACGCGTACTGGTACTTCAAGCTCTACGGCCACGACCAGGTCACGCTCCTCGACGGCGGCCGCAAGAAGTGGGAGCTCGACAGCCGCCCGCTCTCGTCCGACGCCGTCGAGCGGCCGGCCACGCAGTACCAGGCGAAGGACCCCGACACCTCCATCCGCGCCTTCCGCGACGAGGTCGTCGCCGCGATCGGCCAGAAGAACCTGGTCGACGTCCGCTCGCCCGACGAGTTCGCCGGCAAGCTGGTCGCCCCGGCCCACCTGCCGCAGGAGGGTGCGCAGCGCCCGGGTCACATCCCCACCGCGGTGAACGTGCCGTGGAGCAAGGCGGCCAACGAGGACGGCACCTTCAAGAGCGACGACGAGCTGCGCAAGCTCTACGCCGACGCCGGCCTCGACGACTCCAGGCAGACCATCGCCTACTGCCGGATCGGCGAGCGCTCGAGCCACACCTGGTTCGTCCTGCGCGAGCTGCTCGGCCACCAGGACGTCAAGAACTACGACGGCTCCTGGACCGAGTACGGCTCGCTGGTCGGCGTCCCGATCGAGAAGGGCGCCTGAGCATGTGCGGAGCCCCGAAGCAGGGCGGCGCCCTCGCCGGGATCGACCTGGACACCCAGACGGTGATCCAGGGCCAGGTCTGGCACGACGGCGCACCGGTGGCCGGCGCCTACGTCCGGCTGCTCGACTCGACCGACGAGTTCACCGCGGAGGTGGTCACCAGCCCCGAGGGCGAGTTCCGCTTCTTCGCCGCACCCGGGAAGTGGAAGCTGCGCTCGCTGGCCCCGGTCGGCCGCGGTGAGCGGATCGTCGCCGCCGAGGTCGGCCTCACCGAGACGACCGTCGTCCTCGACTAGCCGGAGGCCCCCGCCGCTCGCCCACTCGCGGCGGGACCCCGCGACGAGGCCGTTCCGGCACGTCAGCACCGCGCCCGTCCCCCTTCCCGGGGGGCGGGCGCGGTGCTGTGCTCGGGTGCGTGCGCATCGCGGTCCTCGGCAGCGGTCAGGTGGGGCAGGCGCTGGCGCGGGGCTACCCGCGGCACGGGCACGACGTGGTGGTCGGCACCCGGCAGGCGGCGGTCGGCGACCTGCCCGTCGCGCGGCCCGAGGACGCGGTGCGGGGCGCCGACCTCGTCGTGCTCGCCGTACGGGGCGACGCCGCCGTCGACCTGGTGACCGCGCTGGCCCCGCGGTTGGAGGGCACGGTCCTGGTCGACGCCACCAACCCGCTCGACTCCTCCTCCGGCGCCCCGGCCCTCTTCGTGGGCACCGACGACTCGCTGGGCGAACGGGTGCAGCGGGCGGCTCCAGGTGCGCGCGTGGTCAAGGCCTACAACACGGTGGGCAACGCGCTGATGGTGGACCCGCAGTTGCCCGGGGGCCCGCCCACGATGTTCGTCGCTGGGGACGACCCCGCGGCCAAGGACCTGGTCACCGGCCTGCTCCGCGACACCGGCTGGGACGTCGCCGACCTCGGCGGGATCACCGCCAGCCGCTGGCTCGAGGGCCTGTGCATGGCGTGGGTGGCCTACGGCGCCACGCACGGCACCTGGGGTCACGCCTTCCGGCTGCTCCGCCCGGACGCGGGGGACTGACCGCGCCGCGACGCCCCCGGGCCCGGCGGCCGGCCGCGGCGCCGGCCCAGGTGCCAGGCGGCCGCACCCAGCACCGCGGCCACGCCCATCGCCGCGCCACCCGCCGTCGCGCCGGCGAACCCGGCCCGGAGCACGTCGGGCGCGCGGACGGCGGCGGCCCCGCCCACGACCGCGCCCAGCCCGACCAGCCCGGCCCACACCGCCCACGCGGTCCCGCGCAGGTCGCCGGGCCGCGACGGCGTCCGGCGCCACCACAGGACCAGCCAGCCGGCGAGGACGACCGCACCCAGCACCGTGCTCACGTGCTGCGCGACGTCGTAGCCGAACCAGTCCTCACCGGCCAGGGTGGCCACCGGTGCGGTCAGCGCCGGCACGTTCCGCGTGCCCCAGCCCCACCAGTGCGTGAACTGGTCCCAGCCGACGTGCGTGGCCGCCCCGACGGCGAGGGCGGCCAGGACGGCCGCCACCGCCCGCGCCGACCCGAGCCGCGCGCGCAGGCCCGGGGCCACGGTCACCCGGCGGCGCAGCCCGCCCGGTGCGGCGGCGAGCGCCGGCGCGGCCAGCAGGCCGTGCCACACCAGCCACAGCCCGGCGCCCAGGGCGACGTCGAGGGAGACCACCGCGAGCAGGTCGTGGGTCGGCCAGTCCGGGCGCCCGGGCAGGTAGAAGGGCACGTCGGGGGCGAGGCTCCCCGCCACGAGCGCGGACGCGGGCAGGCCGGATCGCAGGAACGGCAGCACCGCCGCGGGGTGGCTCCCGGTGAACGGCACCGGCCCATCGTGCCTCCCGCGGCGGGTCCGGCCACCGGTCGCGTGCCGGCGCGCCTACCGTGGCGCCGTGGTCGCCGCGTGGGTCCTGGTCGCGCTCGCCGCGCTGGCGGCCCTGGCCTGCCTCGCCGCCGCCCGGCGGCTGGCCCGGCCGGGCGGGCGCCCGCGCAGTGAGCGGCCCCGCCCGGGGCGCGGCGCGCGGGGCCGCTGACCCGCTGACCCGCCCGGTCGTCAGGCCGCGGTGAGGGTGCAGCCGGTGCCCGAGCTGCTCGCCACCCACGCGTCGGGGAGGGCGGCGGCCAGCGCGTGCTGAGCCCGCCAGCCCGTGCAGTGACCGGGGACGAGGAGGTCCGGCGCCAGCTCGGTCAGCGCACGCACGGTGGGCAGGATGACCCCCTCGAACGCGGGACCACCGAGGTGCAGTCCCCCGAACAGCGCGGTCAGCCGGTCGACACCGGTCAGCCGCATCGCGTGCCGCACCGTGTTGACCGCGCCGGCGTGGCCGCAACCGGTCAGCACGACCAGGCCGCGGCCGCGCACGTGCACGACCAGGGCCTGGTCGTCGAGGACCAGCGGGTCGTGCTCCCACGACGCGCCGGTCCACGCCTGGTGCGACGCGGGCATGCCGCGCTCGAAGTCGGTCGTCCGGTCGACCTCGCCGGTGACCAGCACGCATCCGTCGACCAGCAGCGACGGCTGCCGCCGCTCGACCACCGTGAAGCCCTCCGCCTCCAGCGCACGGCGGCTCAGCGTCGGCAGCTCGGTCGGCCGGGTGCCCGGCACCGTCACCCGCCGCCGCGTCCAGACCAGCGGGTGCACGGTCATCGGCAGGGACCGCCGGCGGGCCAGGCCGGCCAGCCCGCCGGCGTGATCGAAGTGACCGTGGCTGAGGACGACGCCCTGCACCGCGCCCAGGTCGACGCCGAGCCGCTCGGCGTTGTCCGCCATGCCGTCCGGGGAGATGCCGGTGTCGAACAGCAGGGTGGTGGACGTCCTCCCGCGTCGCACCGTCACCAGCGCCGAGAAGCCGTGCTCGGCGCGCAGCCCGGGCAGGGTCCCCCCGCCGTCGAACAGCGGTGCGACGACCGTGCCGGCCTGCCACGGGGCCACCCGGTGCACGTCCTCGGTGCCGGTCAGCAGGCCGTCGTAGGAGTTGTCGACGAGCGTGGTGACGACGACCTCGTCCACCGGCTCCAGCGCGATCGGGTCCACCGCCGGACCCACGGCCGGTCGGGGCGCCGTGGCGACCGGCTCCCCGGGTGCGCCTCCGCACATGGCCCGACGGTAGCCACGTCGCGGCCGCCCCGGCGGGGTGCCGGACCTGCCACGACCGGAGCCCGCCGGCCCGGCCCCGGCTACGGTGACGGGCATGTCTCCCCGGGACGCCGGCCGGTGACCGGCCCGACCGACCTGCCCGTCGCCGACACCGTCGACGTCCGCTCCGGACCCGAGGTCGCGCACGGCCTGCTGTCGGTGCTGCCGCTGCTGGGGGAGTGGCACGGCGAGGGCGTGCTCGCCGGGGGAGACACCGGCGACCGGCGCTTCGGCCAGTGGATCCGCTTCGCCCACGACGGCCGCGACTTCCTCGCCTACGAGTCCCGGACCTGGCTGATCGGCGACGACGGCCGGGTCGAGGGCCCCGCCGTCCGCGAGACCGGCTTCTGGCGGCCCCGCGGCGAGGACGACGTCGAGCTGCTGGTGACCAGCCCCGAGGGCCTGGTCGAGCTCTACGTCGGCTCGGCGCGGACCACCACGAGCTGGGAGCTGACCAGCGACGTGGTGGCCCGCACGCCCGACGCGCCGGAGACCACCCGGGCCGTGCGGCTCTACGGCATCGTCGAGGGGGCGCTCATGTACGCGATCGACCGGGCGGGGGCCGACACCCCGCTGCGGCCCACGATGTCGGCGCGGCTGGAGCGGCTGCGGTGAGCGTCCCGGTGAGCGGCTCGGTGAGCACCCCCCGCCAGGTCGCCGACCGCTACGTCGACGCCGTCTGCGACCTCGACCCCATCGTCGCGACGTCGCTGGGGACCCGGCCCGGCGACGACCGGCTGCCCGACCTGAGCCCCGACGGGCTGGCGGCCGAGGCCGACCTGACCCGGCGGACCCTGGCCGAGCTCGACGCCGTCCTGGCCGCCGACCCCGCGCTGGCCGACGACCCCGTCGAGCGGCGCTGCGCCCGCCTGCTCCGCGAGCGGCTGGGTGCCGAGCTCGCCGCGCACGAGGCCGGGGAGGGCTTCCGCGCGCTGTCGAACCTGTTCAGCCCGGTCCACTCGGTGCGCCAGGTCTTCCTGCTCATGCCCACGGCCACCGAGGACGACTGGTCGGTGGTCGCCCGCCGCATGGCGCGCATCCCGGAGGCCTACCGCGGCTACCTCGACACGCTGCGCGAGGGCGCCCGGCGCGGGCTCCTCGTCGCACCGCGCCAGGTGTCGACCGTCGTCGGGCAGCTCGACGAGTGGCTGTCCGGGCCGTTCTTCGGCGGCCTGGCCGCGTCCGGTCCCGAGGCGCGCCGGGGCGAGCTGGAGGCCGCCGCGCGGTCGGCCGACGCCGCGGTGGCCGAGGTCCGGGACTTCCTCCGCGACACCTACCTGCCGCAGGCGCAGCACACCCCGGACGCCGTCGGCCGCGACCGCTACGCGCTCGCCGCGCGCCGGTGGAACGGCTCCGACCTCGGCAGCGGGGACGGCCTGGAGGAGGCCTACGCCTGGGGCTGGGCCGAGCACCGGCGGATCCTGGCCGAGCAGCGGGCCGAGGCCGAGGCGCTGCGCCCCGGGTCGACCCCGCGCGAGGCCATGGCCTGGCTCGACGAGCACGGCCCCGCGGTCGACGGCGTCGAGGCCGTCCGGCAGCGGCTGCAGGCGATGATGGACGAGGCGATCGCCGCCCTCGACGGCACGCACTTCGACCTCGCCGAGCCGGTGCGCCGGGTGGAGGCGATGATCGCCCCGCCGGGCAGCGCGGCGGCGCCGTACTACACCCGCCCCGCCCTGGACTTCTCCCGTCCCGGCCGCACCTGGCTGCCGACCCTCGGCCGCGAGCGCTTCCCGCTGTGGGACCTGGTCTCGATCTGGTACCACGAGGGCGTCCCCGGCCACCACCTGCAGCTGGCGCAGTGGGTCTACGTCTCCCGCGACCTGTCGACCTACCAGACGTCGCTGGGCTCGGTGAGCGCCAACGTCGAGGGCTGGGCGCTGTACGCCGAGCGGCTCATGGACGAGCTCGGCTACCTCACCGAGCCGGGCGCGCGGATGGGTTACCTCGACGCCCAGCAGCTGCGCGCGATCCGGGTGGTGATCGACATCGGCATGCACCTGCGGCTGCCGGTCCCCGACGACGCCGAGGGCGCGCTCGCCGCCCACCGCGGGCAGCCGTGGACGCCTGAGCTCGCGCGCGCCTTCGCCGGCGACCACCTGGGCAGCGACCCGGCGTTCCTCGACAGCGAGCTGATCCGCTACCTGGGCCTCCCCGGCCAGGCGATCAGCTACAAGCTCGGCGAGCGCGCCTGGCTGGCGGGCCGCGCGGCGGCCCAGCGCGCCCGCGGCGCGGACTTCGACCTCAAGGCGTGGCACATGGCGGCGCTGTCGCAGGGTTCGCTCGGCCTCGACGACCTCGAGGCCGAGCTCGCCCGGCTCTAGTCAGGACGGCGCGAGCCCGACCAGGCGGGCCAGCTCGGCCGTCGCCCGGGCGAAGAAGCGGTCCCCGTCCTCGACCGACCCGACCAGCTGGCCGAACAGCTCGAAGCCCACCGTGCCGAACAGCGCGCAGTAGGCGAGCAGGGCGCGCACCCGGACGGCGTCGTCGATGCCCGGGGCGTCCTGCCCGAGGATCTCCACCGCGGCGTCGCCGAGCAGGCCCGGCTCCCGGCCGCCGTCCCCGGTGAGCAGCCCGGCCCGGGCGGCGTCGCCGAGGATCCGGCCGAGGACGATGCCGACCCGCGACGCCGCCGGCACCGTGTCCCGCGGCGCGGCGTAGCCGGGTACGGGCGAGCCGTAGAGCAGCGCGTACTCGTGCGGGTGCATCCGCGCCCAGTCCCGCACCGCGGCGCACACCGCCGACCAGCGCCGCTCCGGTGCCGCGGCAGGGTCGTCGGCGGCCTCGGCCGCGGCGCCGAGGGCGTCGTAGCCGTCGATGATCAGCCGGGTCAGCAGGTCGTCGCGGCTGGGGAAGTAGCGGTACACCGCCGACGACGCCATCCCCACCTCCCGCGCCACTGCGCGCAGCGAGAGGGCCGCGGCGCCGACCTCGGCCAGCTGCCGGCGCGCGGCCTCCGTGATCTCGACGGTCAGCTCGGCGCGGACGCGCTCGCGGGCGGTGGGCACGCCGGGATGGTGCCGTACCGAGAGCGGCGCACGCAAGTGCGAGCAGCGCTCTTGACAGGAGGCCGAGATGGCGCGATCGTCGTTCTCGAACGAGAGCACCGCTCTCGTCGGAGCGGACGAGGAGTCCTCATGGCACTGCACGTGATCGTGGGCAAGGGCCCGGTGGGCGCGACGACGGCCGAGCTGCTGGCCGCCCGGGGCCACCGGGTGCGGGTCCTCTCCCGCAGCGGCGGCACCTCCACCGGCACCGTCGAGCACCGCCGGGTCGACGCCGCCGATGCCCGGGCGCTCACCGAGGCCGCGGCCGGCGCCGCCGCGCTCTACAACGCCGTCAACCCGGCCTACCACCGTTGGCCCACCGACTGGCCGCCGGTCGCTGCCGCCCTGCTCGCGGCCGCCGAGCGCACCGGCGCGGTGCTGGTGACGATGTCGAACCTCTACGTGTACGGCCGGCCGGCCGGGCCGATGACGCCGGAGAGCCCGCTGGCGGCCACCGACACCAAGGGCCGGGTGCGGACGGCGATGTGGCGCGACGCGCTCGCCGCGCACGAGGCCGGCCGGATCCGGATGACCGAGGCCCGCGCCGGGGACTTCGTCGGACCGCAGGTCCCGCCCGCCCAGTCGCACCTCGTGCGCCAGCTGGAGACGCTGCGCCGCGGCCGCCGCGCCTGGGTGGTCGGGGACCCCGACGTGCCGCGCAGCTGGACCCACCTCCCCGACGTCGCCGCCACGCTGGCCGTCCTGGGCACCGACGAGCGGGCCCTGGGCCGCGCCTGGCACGTGCCGAGCAACCCGCCGCGCTCGCAGCGCCAGGCGCTCGCCGACCTGGCCCGGGCGATGGGCCGCCCGCCGGTGCCGGTCAGCGGCATCCCGTGGCCGGTGCTCTCCGCCATCGGGGTGGTCGCGCCGAAGATGCGCGAGATCGTCGACGTCCGGCACCAGTTCGACCAGGCGTACGTCCTGGACGCGACGGCTACCACCGAGACCTTCGGCCTGACCGCCACCCCGTGGGACCAGGTGGTCGCGGCGACGGTGGGCGCCGCGGTGGCGTCCCGGGCCTGAGTGCCCGGTGGGGTCTCCCCGGACGGCGGGCGCTCAGCGGACCCGGTCGACGACGTTGACCGGGTCGCTGTCCGGGGTGACCGGGTCGCCGGGCCGGGCCGGGGCCACCTCCAGCCGGCTGGCCAGCAGCGCATCGACGGCCGCCACGGTGCCGCCGACGTAGGTGCTGGTCAGCGCGGGGTCGGTGACCACGCACCAGGCGCGGTCGGCCGGCCACCACAGGGAGGCGCTCTGCTCGCGCGGTTCGGGGGCGAAGTTCTCGGCGGCCCGCTCGACCGGGCCGCGCACCAGCAGCAGGTCGGCGCGGGGCAGCAGCAGCCGCGGCAGGTCGGCGACAGCGCCGTCGTCCCAGCCGAACCAGCACTCGCCGGGGGTGGTGGTGTGCCCGGCGAGCACCGCGGCCAGCTCGCGGGCGACGTGCGCGGCCAGGTGCCCCTCGGCCGGAGCGTCGTTCCACAGCCCGGGCTGGTCGGCCTCGCCGAGGTGGTCCCAGGAGCCGGTGATGCCGGGCCACTGCATCAGCCGGTGCGGGGTCGTGCCGTTGGCCGCGGCGACCTCGTCCCAGCGGACGTGCACGTCGGCGTCGCCGTCGTAGCGGACGGCGGGGTGGAACACGCGGGCGGCGGCGGCGAAGCCGGCGGGGAGGAGCGCGGCGACGGTCTCCGGCGGAGCCCGGCGGACGGACTCGGCGATCCAGCGGCCGGCCGGCGCGGTGCGCCCCACGATCGACACCGGGCGCTGCCCCCTCCCCCGGGAACGGACAACCCCCGGGCTGCTCCGCGGCGCCGTCCCGGTACGGGTGGCAGCTCGCGGGCCGACTGGACAAGTGTCGGCGGCCCGGGGGTCGGGTGACTGTCCGGTTCTCGCTCGCCGCCGTACGACGGACGGGCGATCATGCCGTCGTTCGGATTCCACTCCGAACGGGCGGCCCATCTGGACGGCGGCTAGCGGACAGCCACCTCACGAGTCCGATAAGCATGCAAAGTACGGACCACCTCCTCTCTCGTGTACCTCGACGGTACGACGTGGTTCCGGGGTCGGCAACGACGTTCTTCAGCCGTCGGCGGAACCGCCGGCGGTGCGCCCGGGCGGCGGCGCGCCGCGCCAGTCGGGATCGTGGTCGGCCTCGTCCCGCACCGTGCCGCCCTGGAAGACGTCCGGGATGTCGTCGTGGTCGGCGTCGACCTGCTCCATCTCCCAGATCTGCCGGTACCGGCGGTTGCGGAGCCGCAGCACGACCGTGGCCAGCAGGGCCGACAGCAGGGTGCCGAGGAGCACACCGACCTTGACGTGCTCGTCGCGCTCGCTCCCGACGCCGAAGGCCAGCTCGCCGATGAGCAGGGACACGGTGAAACCGATGCCGCCGAGCAGCGCCAGGCCCACCACGTCGGGCCAGCCCAGGTCGTCGGCGAACTCCGCCCGGGTGAACCGGGTGACCAGCCAGCTCGCCCCGACGATGCCGGCCACCTTGCCGACGACGAGGCCGACGATGATCCCCAGGGTCACCCGGTCGTTGATCGACTCGACCAGCCCGGACAGCCCGCCGACGGTGACCCCGGCGGCGAAGAAGGCGAAGACCGGCACCGCGAAGCCGGCCGAGATCGGGCGGAACCGGTGCTCGAGGTGCTCGGCCAGGCCCGGTCCGGCGCCGGGCCCCCCGGCCGCCTCGCTGCGGACCACCGGCACGGTGAAGGCGAGCAGGACGCCGGCCACGGTGGCGTGCACGCCGGACTCGTGGACGAGCACCCAGGTGAGCACGGCCAGCGGCATCAGCAGCCACCACGAGCGGATCCGCTTCTGCACGAGGAACCCGAACACCGCCAGCGGCACCAGCGACAGTGCCAGCCAGCCCGCGGCCAGCGACGTCGTGTAGAAGACCGCGATGATCGTGATGGCCAGCAGGTCGTCGACGACGGCGAGGGTCAGCAGGAACGTGCGCAGCGCGCTGGGCAGGTGGGTGCTGATCACCGCCAGGACGGCGAGGGCGAAGGCGATGTCGGTGGCCACGGGGATCGCCCAGCCGCGCAGCGCGTCACCGCCCCCCAGGTTGATGACCGTGTAGAGCGCCGCCGGCACGACCATCCCGCCGACGGCCGCGGCCACCGGCAGTGCCGCCCGACGGGGGTCGCGCAGGTCACCGGCCACGAACTCGCGCTTGAGCTCGAGCCCGGCGACGAAGAAGAAGATCGCGAGCAGGCCGTCGGCCGCCCACGTGCCCAGGGTCAGGTCCAGGTGCAGGGAGGCCGGCCCGACACGGGTGTCACGCAGCGCCTCGTAGGCCGCGGACCACGGCGAGTTCGCCCACACGAGGGCGATGACGGTGCCGATCAGCAGCAGGACGCCGCCGACGGTCTCCTTGCGCAGGATGTCCGCGATCCGGCTGGTCTCGGTCCACGAGCCGCGGGCGAACATGCGGGTGGATCCGTGAGGGGCGTTCATGGGGCGGCTCCGGGGCGGTGGGTCGGGTGGGACACCGCCGACCAGACTTCCCGGCACACCCGGGGGAAGCCTAGCGGCGGGGTCCCGTCGTCGCCGTCCGGAGCCGGGGCCGTCCGTAGAGTGGGCGCCGTGGACCCCCGCCCGGCACCGCCCCCGCGGGAGCGTTCCCTCCGGCCGGCCGAGCTGGCCGGCCGCCGCGTGGGGGTGTGGGGTCACGGCCGCGAGGGCCGCGCCGCCGTCCGGGCCGCACTGGCCGCCGGGGCCGCCGGGGTGCTCGTCGCCGACAGCCGCCCGGTCGACCCCGCGTCCCTGCCCGAGGGCGTCACCGCGACCACCGACGCCGCCGACCTCGCCGGCTGTGACGTCGTCGTCCGCTCCCCGGGGATCAGCCCGTACCGCGAGGACGCGCGGCGGCTGGCCGACCGGACCGTGGTGACCACCGGCACCGGCATGGCGCTGGCCGAGGCCGCCGCGCGGGGCGTCCCGGTGCTGTGCGTCACCGGCACCAAGGGCAAGAGCACGACCAGCGCGCTGGCCGCCGCCGTCCTCACCGCGGCCGGGCGCCCGGCGGTGCACGCCGGCAACATCGGCACCCCGCTGCTCGACGTCCTGGCCGACGTGGGGGACCGGACGCTCGTCGTGGAGATCTCCAGCTACCAGGCCGCCGCCGTGCCGGACTTCGCCGGCCGTGGGGCGCTGACCTCGCTGGCCCCCGAGCACCTGGACTGGCACGGCTCGGAGGCGACCTACTTCCGCGACAAGCTGCGGGTCTTCACCGCCTGCCCGGAGCGGTCGGTGGTGGTCAGCGCGCAGGCGCGGCCACTGGCCGAGCGCCACCTCGACCCCGCCCAGCTGGTCGACCCCACCGAGGTGCTGCCGCCCGGCCTGGCCGACCGGGCCCGCCCGGTGCACCTGCCCGGCGCGCACAACCGCAGCAACGTCGGCGTCGCGCTGGCCGCCTGCGCGCTGCTCGGCCTCGACCTCGCCGCGGCCGCCGACGCGGTCACGGCGGCGGTCGCGGGTTTCCGCGCGCTGCCGCACCGGCTGGCGCCCGTGGCCACGCTGGGCGGCGTCACCTTCGTCGACGACACGCTCTCCACCACGCCGGTGTCGGTGCTCGCCGCGCTCGACGCCCTGGCCGACCGGCCCGTGACGCTGATCGCCGGCGGCCAGGACCGGGGCCTGGACTACACCGGCCTGGCCGCGGCGTTGGTGCAGCGGCGGGACTCCGTCGCGCTGGTCACCGTCCCCGACACCGGGGGGCGGCTGGCCGACGACGTCCGCCGGGAGGCCGCCGGGGCGGCGGTGCGCCTCACCGAGACGCAGTCCCTCGCCGAGGCGGTGGCGGCGGCGATCGCCGGCACGCCGCCGGGCGGGGTCGTGCTGCTTTCGCCCGGCGCCCCCAGCTACAACCGCTACCGCGACTTCGAGGAGTTGGCAGCCACCTATGAGCACGTCCTCGCCGATGCCGGCGCCGAGCGTGTCTGACCGCCCCGGCACCGGCGCCTTCGTCGTCGGCGGCCGGTCCCTCGACCCCGCCACCGGCGAGGCCGCCTTCACCTACCGGCTCGGCGACGACGAGTTCACCGAGCGGCTGACCCTCGACCCCGCGCTGCTGACCGGCCCGGCGCCCGCGCAGCTCGACGCCGCCCTCGACCTGGTGCACCTGGTCATGGGCACCAGCTACTACAAGCTGGCCGCGCCCGGCCGGGTCGTCGTCGAGCGGCCGGTCACCGCCGCCCAGCTCGCCGTCGCGCGGGCCGCCTACACCGACGGGCTCGGCGAGTTCGCCGCGGTGAACCGGCTGCCGGTGCCGCACCGGGTCGAGTTCGACGTCGAGGTCCGCCCGGCCGGCCCGGCGCCGTCCCCCGGCACCCGTGGTGCGCTGCTGCCGGTCGGCGGCGGGAAGGACTCCGCGCTGGCCCTGGTCGTCATCCCCGACGGCACCGCCCTGGCGGTCAACCCCACCGGCGCGCAGCGCGACGTCGCCCGCGCGGCCGGCGTGCCGCTGCTCGAGGTGCGCCGCCGGCTCGACCCGCTGCTGGCCGAGCGCACCGCGCAGGGCGGCCTCAACGGGCACGTCCCGGTGACCGCGATCAACTCCGCGATCGCCACGCTGGTGGCCGTGCTCGGTGGCCACGACCCCGTGGTCTTCGCCAACGAGCGCTCCGCCGACGAGGAGACGCTCACCGTCGACGGCGCGAGCGTGAACCACCAGTACTCGAAGTCCTTCGCCTTCGAGCGGCTGTTCACCGCGGCCGCCGCCGAGGTCGGCACCGGCTACTTCAGCCTGACCCGGCAGCTGTCGGAGCTGGCCACGGTCGCCGCCGTCGCCGCGCTGCCGCTGCGCTCCGACATCCTCAGCTGCAACCGCTCCTACACCCAGCGGCACCTGGGCGGGCAGGCCGAGCAGCGCTGGTGCCTGCACTGCGACAAGTGCCTGTTCACGTTCCTCTGCTTCGCCGTCTTCCTCACCCCCGACGAGGCGCGCGAGGTGTTCGGCGGCAACCCGCTGGACGACCCCGCGCTCGCCGACGGGTTCCGCAGGCTGTGGGCCACCGAGAAGCCCTTCGACTGCGTGGGGGAGCGGGCCGAGAGCGCCGCGGCGATGGCGCACCTGGCCGCCGGCCGCTCGTGGGGTGACGCGCCGGTGGTGCGGCTGCTCGGCGCCGAGGCCGCCGACGCCGCGGAGGTCACCGGGGCCACCGTCGCCCGGTTCCTGCCGCCGCGCGGCGAGCACGGCATCCCGCAGCGGTACCTCGAGGCGTTGCAGCGGGTGCTGGCGAACGCCCGGTCCGCCGTCGCCTAGCCCGGCCGGAACTACGCTCGTCGCCGTGGGACCGGAGCACGGGACGGCGCCGCTGGCCGAGCGGCTGCGAGCGCAGGGACTGCGGCTGACGCCCCAGCGCCAGCAGGTGCTGGCCGCCGTCGCCGCCCTCGACCACGCCACCCCCGAGGCCATCGGCGCGCGGCTGCGCGAGCAGGCCGGACCCGACGGCGCGGCCCCCGACACCTCGACGGTCTACCGCACGCTGGAACTGCTCGAGCGGCTCGGCCTGGTCTGGCACACCCACCTGGGCAAGGGAGCGCCGGTCTACCACTCCTCCGAGCACCCGCACCTGCACGTGGTCTGCGCCTCGTGCGGCGAGATCTCCTCCGCCGACCCGGGTCTCCTCGACGCCGCGGCGGAACGTCTGGCGGCCGACCTGGGTTTCACCGTGGACGTGGGGCACGTCGCGCTGTCGGGGACGTGCCGTCGATGCAGGGAAGCCGGGACGGAGAACCCATGACCACCTCACCGCTGGCCGCGCGAGCGGGCGCCGTCGTCGCCGAGGGCGCGACCGTGGCCGCCCACCTCGGCGACCCGCTGCGCGAGCAGCGGCTGCTCGCCGAGGGCGCCGGCTGGGTCGACCGCAGCGACCGGGACGTGCTCACCGTCCCCGGCGCCGACCGGCTCACCTGGCTGCACAGCCTCACCAGCCAGCACCTCGAGCGGCTCGCCGACGGCACCGGCACCGAGGCGCTGGTGCTCTCGCCGCACGGCCACGTGGAGCACCACCTGGTCCTCGCCGAGCTCGCCGGCACCACCTGGGCCGACGTCGAGCCCGGCACCGGGGCCGCCCTGCTGGCCTTCCTGCAGCGGATGGTCTTCATGCTGCGCGTCGAGCCGGCCCTGGTCACCGGCGAGTGGGCGGTGCTGTCGCTGGTCGGCCCGCGCGCGCCGGAGGTGCTGGCCGCCGCCGGGCTGCCCGCGCCCGCGACCCCGTACGCCGTCGCCGCGCTGCCCGACGGCGGCTGGGTGCGCCGGATGCCGCCGCTCGGCGACGGCGGCGCGACCGCGTTCGACCTGCTCGTCCCGCGCGCCGACCTGGCCGCCCGCGCCGACGCGCTCTCCGCCGCGGGTGCGGGCGCCGCCGGGCTGGACGCCTACGAGGCCCTGCGGGTCGAGGCGCGCCGCCCGCGGCTGGGCACCGACACCGACCACCGCACCATCCCCAACGAGCTGGAGTGGCTCACCAGCGCCGTTCACCTGGACAAGGGCTGCTACCGCGGGCAGGAGACCGTCGCCCGGGTGCACAACCTCGGCCGCCCGCCGCGGCGGCTGGTCCTGCTCCACCTCGACGGCGTCAGCGAGGACCTGCCCGCCCCGGGCGCCCCGGTCCTGTCCGGGGCCCGCGAGGTGGGCCGCGCCGGCACGGTGGTGCGCCACCACGAGCTCGGCGTCGTCGCGCTGGCGCTGGTCAAGCAGTCGGTGGGCGCAGCCGCCGAGCTCACCGTGGGTGGCTCGCGCGCCGTCGTCGACCCCGACGACGTCCCGGCCGCGGTCGACGACACCCGGGCCGCCGCCCGCGACCGGGTCCGGGCCGTCCGGTCTGCCACCATCGGGCGGTGACCTCGCTGAGCCCCGACCCGACGCCCGCCGGCGGTGCGGCCGTCGACGAGCTGCTCGACCCCGCGTTCCTCCGCGACGTCGAGCAGCGGTCCATGTCCGACGTGCGGCAGCTGCGCCGCCGCGCCGAACAGGAGGAGGTCAACCTCTCCTACACGCGGCGGCTGCTGCAGGGCCGGCTCGACATCGTGCGCCGCGAGCTGCAGCGCCGGGCCGACCAGGACGGCCGCTCGCTGCTCGACCTGCTGCCGGAGATCCTCGCCGAGAAGGGCCGCGGCCCGGCGCACGGCCTGGGCCGGCACCAGACGCTGCAGCCCGCCGCGCCCGGTGTCTACGAGTCGTGGGTGCACGGCCTGACGCCCGACGTCGACCTGTCCGACGTCGCCGCGCTCCCGGACGCCGACCTGGAGCGGGCCGCCCGCGCGCTCGCCGCCGCCGAGGGGTCGCTGTCCGAGCGCCGCCGCGGCGTGCAGCAGGTCATGGACACCCTCGCCGGGGAGCTCGCCCGCCGGTACCGCAACGGCGAGGCCGACGTCGCCGCGCTGCTCGCCGCCGAGGGCCGATGACGGGCTGGCCCGACGCGCCGGTCCTCGTCGAGGTGTGGCGCTCGGGGTTCCTGGAGTCGGTGCACCGCGGCGCCGTCGTCGTCGTGGACGCCGACGGCGGGGTGCGCTGGTCGGCCGGCGACGTCGACCGCCCGGTCCTCCCGCGGTCGGCCAACAAGCCCGTGCAGGCCACCGCCTACCTGGCCGCCGGCTGGGTCCCCCGCTCCGGCGAGGAGCTGGCGATCGCGGCCGGCTCGCACCTCGGCGAGGACGGCCACCGCGACCTCGCCGAGGGCATCCTCGCCGCCGCGGGCCTGGACCCGTCGGCCCTCGGCTGCCCGCCGGCCCTGCCCGGGCACGAGCCGACCCGCGCCGCCTGGCTGGTCGCCGGCCGCGCGCCCGAGCGGCTGGCGATGAACTGCTCGGGCAAGCACGCGGCGATGCTCGCGGCCTGCGCCGCCGCCGGCTGGCCGACCGAGGGCTACCTGCAGCGGGAGCACCCGCTGCAGCAGGCGATCGAGGCCCGCCTGGGCGCGGCGGCGGGTGAGCCGGTGGCGGCCGTGGTCGTCGACGGGTGCGGCGCGCCGCAGCACGGGCTGTCGCTGACCGGGCTGGCCCGCGGCGTCGGCTCACTGGTGGAGGCCCCGGCGGAGAGCCCGGAGCGGGCGGTGGCCGACGCGATGCGGGCGCACTCCTGGTACGTCGCCGGCACCGGCCGGGAGGACACCGACCTCATGACCGCCGTCCCGGGCCTGCTCGTGAAGGGCGGCGCCGACGGCGTGCACGTCGCCGCGCTGCCCGGCCGCGGCGCGGTGGCCTTCAAGCTCGACGACGGCGGCGACCGCGGCCGGGCCCCGGTGCTCGCCGCCGCCCTCCGCCGGCTCGGGGTCGACGCCGGCGTGCTGACGCCGTGGTCGGCTCCGCCCGTGACCGGCGGCGACGGCGTCGTGGGCGAGGTCCGGCCGTCGGCCGTGCTCGCCGCCTGACCTGCGGGGAGGGAGCGACACGCCGGGTGTGAGGCGACTCACGGAGGAGTGCTAGCAGCTGCGCTTGCAGTTGCTAGCACCCTTGCCTACCGTCGAGTACGTGCAGACCCCCGGCGAGTTCGTGAGCGGTCAGGTGAGGTCGGTCCGCGAGAAGGTGGACCAGCTCGCCGGCAGCGTCGCGGAGACGGTCGCGGCCGAGGCCCAGCAGGTCTCGACCGTGCGCTCGCAGGTGGGGGAGTTCATCCGGGAGCAGCGCAGCGCCGCCCGGGTGTCCCTGCGCGAGCTCGCCCGCGCCGCGGGAGTGAGCAACCCCTACCTCTCGCAGGTGGAGCGGGGGCTGCGCAAGCCGTCGGCGGAGATCCTCGCCGCCATCGCCAAGGGGCTGGAGATCTCCGCCGAGACGCTCTACGAGCAGGCGGGCATCCTCGACCGGCGCGCCGGCAACCCCGACACGGTCGCGGCCATCCGGTCCGACGACCAGCTCTCCGAGCGGCACAAGGCCGTGCTGCTCGAGCTGTACGAGACCTACGTCCGTGAGCACGCCACCGCTCCCCGCGGATCCGTGAGCACCGCCCGGGACCGCACGCCCGGGGACGACCCGAACCCCTCCAAGGAGACCGCATGACCACCGCCACCTCCCTCCTCGAGCAGGTCGCCGAGCGCGGCCGCACCCCGCTGCTGGTCGCCGTCGGCGCCGGTGACCTCGCCGTCGAGCAGGCCCGCACCGTCCTCGCCTCGCTGCGCTCGCGCGCCGTGGCCCTCCCCGGCGAGGCCCAGGTCCAGGTCGACCTGGCCACCCGCGAGGCCCGCACCCGCGCCGAGCAGGCTGCCGACCGCGCCCGCCAGCTGGCCCCCGTCGTCCGCCCCGACGCGGTCGTGTCCACCGTCAACGGGCTGGTCGAGCAGGCCCGCACCCAGGCCGTCGGCACCGTCGAGGCGCTGGCCGAGCGCGGCGCGGACGTCCTGCAGGAGCTGCGCCGTCAGCCCGGCCTCCGCCGCTTCGTGGTGCGCGCCGAGCAGGCCGTCGACACCGTCGAGGACGCCGTCGAGGAGGTCATCGAGGAGGCCGCCGAGGCCGTGACCGAGGCCTCCGACGAGATCACCTCGCGGGTCCAGAAGGCCGCCTCCCGGACGACCAAGGCCGCCGCCAAGGCCGAGGCCGCCGTCGAGGAGACCGCCGAGCAGGCCAAGGCCACCCTCGAGGAGACCGTCGAGGCCGCCGACCAGGCGACCGCCAAGGCCGCCCGCAAGCCCGCCAAGCGCACCACCGCCGCGCGCTCGTCGGCCGCCAAGGGCACCTCGGCCCGCGTCACCCGCACCCGCACCACCAAGAAGACCACCGACTGACGAAGGACCCTCCTGCTCCTGCAGGAGGGCCGCGACCCAGGGTGACGATCCAGGGCCCCGGAGCTGCACGTCGCGCTCCGGGGCCCTGTCGCGTCCCGGGACGGTGTCCACCCGTCGGGGGCAGCCCGAGCACCGCTCCGGCGGGTACCCTCCGGGCATGTCCTTCGACGGGATCGTGCTGTTGGCGCTCTACTACGCCACGCAGGCGCTGACCGTCTGGGCCCTCGTCGACGCCGTGATCCGCCCGGCCGCCGGGTACGTCGCGGCCGGCAAGCTCAGCAAGCCGGCCTGGGCGGCCATCACCGCGCTGGCCGCGGTGGTCATCTACCTGCAGGGCCCGATGACCTTCCTCGGCCTGCCCGCGGTCATCGCGGCCGTCGTCTACCTCGTCGACGTGCGCCCGGCCGTCCGCGGCGTGCAGCGGGGCAACAGCAGCTGGTGACGCAGCGGCCGGCTCAGTACCGGTCGTCGCGCGGCATGAACGCCCACAGCACCAGGTAGGCGATGAACTGCGGCCCCGGCAGGATGCACGAGACCACGAAGGCCAGCCGCAGGGCCCCGGTGGAGATGCCGTAGCGGCGGGCGATGCCGGCGCAGACGCCGGCGATCATCTTGTTGCGGGTGTCGCGGGCCAGCCGGCGCGGAGCCGGTGCGGGATAGGTCATGTCCCGACCCTAGGCGCGCCACGGGCCGCCGGGTATCGGGGAAGACCCTGGTCAGCGGCTGAACACACCCGGAGGCGGTTCCGGGGAGGCCACCGCCTGCGCGTCCCGGACCGGCGCCGCGTCGCCCGCGAAGCGCGCCAGGTCGTCGCCGGCCACCACCCGCGCCGGCATCGGGTCGCCCGCGCAACGCCGGGTCAGGGCGGCCACCGGCAGCGGTGCGTCGGAGGCCACCGTCACCAGGTTGCCGAAGCGCCGGCCGCGCAGCGTCCCGGGCTCGGCCAGCACGCAGACGTGCGCGAACACCGCCTGCAGCGTGGCCACCTGGCCGCGGGCGAAGCGCAGCGGCGGCCCGTCGGCGACGTTGGCGGTCAGCACGCCGCCCGGCCGCAGCACGCGGCGGGCCTCGGCGGCGTACTCGACGGTGGTCAGGTGCGCCGGGGTGCGGGCCCCGGCGAAGACGTCGCTGACGACGACGTCCGCGCTGCCGGCGGGCAGGGCCGCGAGCCCGGCGCGGGCGTCGGCGGCGCGCACCCGCACCCGCGCTCCCCGCGGCAGCGGCAGGTGGGCCCGGACCAGGTCGGTGAGCCGCTGGTCGGCCTCGACCACCCGCTGGCGCGAGCCCGGCCGGGTGACGGCGACGTAGCGGGCCAGCGTCAGCGCACCGCCGCCCAGGTGCACCGCGTCGACCGGCTCCCCCTCGGGAGCGACCAGGTCGAGGACGTGGCCCATCCGGCGGACGTACTCGAACTCCAGGTGCGCGGGGTCGTCGAGGTCCACGTGCGACTGCGGCGTCCCCGCCACGACGAGGACCCAGGAGCCGTCGCGGTCGGCGTCGCCGAGCAGCTCCGCGGTGCCGCCGTCGACCTCGGTGGGGCCCGGTGGCACCACCGGCGTCCGGTCCCTCCTCACCGCGGCGCGACCGCGGACCAGCGGACGCTGAGCTCGCCGTGCCGCCAGCGCCGGGTGGTGCCGACCAGCGGCCAGCCGTCGTCGGCCAGCGTCTGCACCGCGGCGACCCAGCGCTGCCGCGGCCCGAAGGTCGACAGCCCTGCCGCGGCCGCCCACGCGGCGTCGAACGCGCGCAGCAGCTCGTGCACCGGCTGCCCGGGCACGTTGTGGTGGACCAGCGCCTTCGGCAGTCGCTCGGCGAGGTCGGAGGGCCGGTCGAGGTCGGCGACCCGCGCGGCGAGGGTGAGGGTGAGTGGCCCGTCGGCGTCCAGCGCCACCCAGCTCGCCCGCCGTCCCCACTCGTCGCAGGTGCCCTCGACCAGCAGCCCGCCCGGGCCCAGGGCGGCGCACGTGGTCTCCCAGGCGCGGGCCGCGGACGCCTCGTCGTACTGGCGCAGCACGTTGAACTCGCGCACCAGCACCGGCCGCAGCCCGGCGAGCTCGAAGCCGCCGACGCGGAAGTCGACGCGCGGCGGGTCGCGGTCCTCGGCGACGGCGTCGACGCGGGCGGGGTCGATCTCCAGGCCCACGACCTCGAGCCCCGGCACCTCGGGGCCGAGCCGGTCGGCGAGCTCGAGGGTGGTCACCGCCGACGAGCCGTAGCCCAGGTCGACCACCAGCGGGCGGGCGGCGTCACGCAGCCGCGGGACCTGCGTGGCGAGGATCCAGCGGTCGACCCGGCGCAGGCGGTTGGCGTTGGTGGTGCCGCGCGTCGGCAGGCCCAGGGCCCGGGCGCGGCCCGCGGCCAGCCGGGGGTGGGCCCTGCGCGGTGCCAGGTTCGCCCGGCGCTTGTGCTCGCTGCCGCCCTCACTCACCGGACCCGAGGGTAGTCGGCCTCCCGAGTCGCCTCGCCGCCCGCGTCCACCCCGTGCGGCCCGGCCACCGATCGGCGTGACCCGATTACCGTGGGGCGGTGCTCGTCCGATCCGACGCCCGTCTCGCCGACCTCACCACCCTCGGGGTGGGTGGGCCCGTGCAGCGGCTGGTCGAGGTCACCGACGCCGCCGACCTGGTCGCCGCCGTCCGCGAGGCCGACGAGGCCGGCCGGCCGCTGCTGGTGCTCGGCGGGGGCTCCAACGTCGTCGCCCCCGACACGGGGTGGGACGGCGACGTCGTGGCCGTGCGCAGCCGCGGCGTCGAGCGGCGCGGCGACGTCCTCGAGGTGCAGGCCGGCGAGGACTGGGACGACCTCGTCGCGTACACCGTCGAGCAGCAGCTGGCCGGGATGGAGGCGCTCTCCGGCATCCCCGGCTCGACCGGCGCCACCCCGGTGCAGAACGTGGGCGCCTACGGCCAGGAGGTCGCCCAGACGATCACCGGGGTGCGGGTGTGGGACCGCGCCGAGAAGACCGAGCGGACGCTGCCCAACGCCGAGTGCGACTTCGGCTACCGCGACAGCCGGTTCAAGCGGGAGCCCGGCCGCTTCGTCGTCCTGACCGTGACCTTCGCGCTCGAGCCGGGACCGCTGTCGCGGCCGGTCGGCTACGCCGAGCTCGCCAAGCGGCTGGGCGTCGACCTGGGCGGCCGGGCGCCGCTGGCCGACGTCCGCGCCGCGGTGCTCGA
This sequence comes from Geodermatophilus sp. SYSU D00700, assembly GCF_054050255.1. Lineage (NCBI taxonomy): Bacteria > Bacillati > Actinomycetota > Actinomycetes > Geodermatophilales > Geodermatophilaceae > Geodermatophilus > Geodermatophilus sp. SYSU D00700. The sequence continues at coordinate 32,273 of NZ_JBJGZA010000009.1, forward strand.
CCTGCGCCGGGGCAAGGGGATGGTCGTCGACCCGGCCGACCCCGACACCCGCAGCGCCGGGTCGTTCTTCACCAACCCGGTCGTCCCGGCCGAGCAGGCGGTGCCGGGGTGCCCGAGCTGGCCGGCCGGCGACGGGCGGGTCAAACTCAGCGCCGCGTGGCTGGTGCAGTCGGCGGGCTTCGGCCGCGGCACCCGCGAGGGCCGGGTCGGGACCTCGTCGCGGCACAGCCTGGCGCTGACCACCGAGCCGGGTGCGACGGCGGCCGAGCTCATGGCCTTCGCCGACCGCGTCGTCGCCGCCGTCCACGACCGCTTCGGCGTCACGCTGGTCCCCGAGCCGCAGCGGCTCTGACGCCGTCGGTCCGGCGTCGCCCCGCGGTGCCCGACCTCGCGCTGCAGGGTGAGGTCGGGCACCGCGGGGTGCGGTCGCCGCGCGGTGTGGCCGGTCACACCACCGGGGACCCCGGTTCGCGCAGTTGTGGCCGGCTGCGCGGGGTCACTCGGACTCGCGGTGCACCTTGTGCTGGGCGGCCTGGGCACGCGGCCGGACGACGAGCAGGTCGACGTTGACGTGGTGGGGCCGGGTGAGCGTCCAGGCGATGCAGTCGGCGACGTCCTCGGCGACCAGCGGCTCGCGCACCCCGCGGTAGACGGCGTCGGCGGCCTCCTGGCTGCCGGTGCGGACGAGCGAGAACTCCTCCGTCCGCACCATCCCGGGCGCGATCACGATGACCCGCACCGGCTCGCCGACCAGCTCCAGCCGCAGGGTCTCGGCCAGGGTGTGCACGCCGTGCTTGGCCGCCGTGTACGACGCGCCGCCCTCGTAGCTGACGATCCCCGCCGTGGAGCCGACGAACAGCACGTCGCCGGCGCCCGAGGAGCGCAGCGCCGGCAGGAGTGCCTTGGTCAGCCGGACCGTGCCCAGCACGTTGACGTCGTAGGTGCGCGCCCACGAGTCGAGGTCGGCCTCGGCCACCGGGTTGACGTCGAAGGCGCCACCGGCGTTGTTGACCAGGACGTCGACCCGGGGCAGCGCGGCCGCGAAGGCCTCGACCGAGGCGGCGTCGGTGACGTCGAGCGGCAGCGCGCGGCCACCGATGCGGTCGGCGAGCGCGGTCAGCCGGTCCAGCCGCCGGGCGCCCAGGACGACGTCGAACCCCTCGGCCACCAGCCGTTCCGCCGTCGCGGCGCCGATGCCGCTGGAGGCGCCGGTGACGACGGCGGTGCGCCCGGCCCCGGGCAGCGGGGCGGGGCCGGAGGGTGAGAGATCGCTGACACCGGGCATGTGGCCATCCTGTCGCTGTTGCAGGATGGAGAGCCGACAGGGGTGCCGCGACGGCGCTCCGGACGGGGACGAGGCGGGAGGTCGGAGTGCCTGCTCGCCGTCTCCTGCCGCACCGTGCGCCGCGCCGGGTGGCGACCATCTCGGTGCACACCAGCCCGCTCGACCAGCCCGGCGCCGGCGACGCCGGGGGCATGAACGTCTACATCGTCGAGGTCTCCCGCCGGCTGGCCGCCCGCGGCATCGCCGTCGACGTCTTCACCCGCGCCACCTCCAGCGACCTGCCGCCGGTGGTCGAGATGAGCCCCGGCGTCTGCGTGCGGCACGTCAGCGCCGGGCCGTTCGAGGGCCTGGGCAAGGACGAGCTGCCCGCCCAGCTGTGCGCCTTCACCGCCGGCGTGCTGCGCGAGGAGGCCCAGCACGAGCCCGGGCACTACGACGTCGTCCACTCGCACTACTGGCTCTCCGGCCAGGTCGGCTGGCTCGCGCGCGATCGGTGGAGCGTGCCGCTGATCCACACCGCGCACACGCTGGCCAAGGTCAAGAACGCCGCGCTGGCGGACGGCGACCGCCCCGAGCCGCGGCTGCGGGTGATCGGCGAGGAGCAGGTGGTCGCCGAGGCCGACCGGCTGGTGGCCAACACCGAGGAGGAGGCGCGCCAGCTCGTCGAGCACTACGGGGCCGACCCGCGGCGCACCCTCGTCGTCCCGCCGGGGGTCGACCTCGACCGGTTCGCGCCCGGCGACCGCGCCGTGGCCCGCCGTGTCCTGGGCGTGCCCGCCGACGCCGTCGTGCTGGCCTTCGTCGGTCGCATCCAGCCGCTCAAGGCGCCCGACGTGCTGCTGGCCGCGGCCGCCCGGATGCTGGAGGACGACCCTTCCCTCCGCGGCCGGCTGCAGGTGCACGTGGTGGGGGCGCCGAGCGGCTCGGGTCTGGAGGCGCCGCGCCAGCTCGAGGAGCTGGCCGCGTCCCTGGGCATCGCCGACCTCGTGCGCTTCCTGCCGCCGCAGCCGCCCGAGCGGCTGGCGCTGCACTACCGCGCCGCCGACGTCGCCGTCGTCCCCAGCCACAACGAGTCCTTCGGCCTGGTCGCGCTGGAGGCACAGGCCTGCGGGACGCCGGTGGTCGCCGCCGCGGTCGGCGGCCTGCCCACGGCGGTGCGCGACGGCGTCTCGGGGGTGCTCGTCGCCGGCCGCGACCCCGGTGCCTACGCCGCCGCCATCCGCTCGGTGCTGGCCCGGCGGCCGCTGCTGGCCGCCGGTGCCCGCCGGCACGCCGCGGACTTCTCCTGGGACCGCACCGCCGACGCCCTCGTCGCGGCCTACGCCTCGGCCGCCGCCGAGATGGCCGCGGCCGCGCGCCGCGCGCTGCGGCCGGTGGTCGGGGTCCCGCTGGGCACGCAGGTGGCCTGGTGACCGGCGGCACGGACGGCGCCGAGCGCCCGGCCCGGGCCGACGTCGTGGCCCGGCTCGACGCCGTCGTCGACCGGACGCTGCGCGAGGCCGAGCTGGTGCACGAGCACCCGGCGCCGGGCCGGTGGCTGGTGGACCTGCCCGGCACGCACAAGCTCAAGACGGTGTGCGGGCTGGTCGTCGGCGAGCACGCGCTGCGGGTCGAGGCGTTCGTCTGCCGCCAGCCCGACGAGAACCGCGAGCAGCTGTGGGCCCACCTGCTGCAGCGCAACGCCCGCATGTACGGCGTCGCGTGGTCGATCGACCGGGTCGGTGACATCTACCTGACCGGGCGGCTGCCGCACGCCGCGGTGACGCCCGAGGAGCTCGACCGGGTGCTCGGCGCGGTGCTCAGCTACGCCGACGACTCCTTCAACACCCTGCTGGAGATCGGGTTCGGCACGTCGATCCGCCGCGAGTGGGAGTGGCGGGTCCGGCGCGGGGAGTCCCTGCGCAACCTCGAGGCGTTCGCCGCCTTCGCCCGGGCCGGCCGCACCGACCGGCAGGGTGACGGGGGAGGGGATCCCCCGGACGGCGGGGGATGACCGCCACCGAGCGGGACGGGGCGCTCACCGAGGCCGAGGAGCGCCCCGGCTACGCCCGGCGGTGGTGGGTGCTGGCGACCATGACCGTGTGCCTGCTCGTGGTGATCACCGGCAACACCACGCTCAACGTCGCCATCCCCACGCTGCAGCGCGAGCTGGGCGCCACGCAGGGCGAGCTGCAGTGGGCCGTGGACGCCTACATCGTCGTCTTCGCCGGGCTCTTGTTCTCCTGGGGCGTGATCGGTGACCGGATCGGCCGGCGCCGGGTGCTGCTGGTCGGCCTCACCGTGTTCGCCGTCGGGTCGGTGTTCGCCGCGTTCTCCGGCAGCCCGCTCGAGCTCATCCTCTGGCGCGCGGTGATGGGGGTCGGCGGCGCCGCCGTGCAGCCGACCACCCTCGCCGTCATCACCAACGTCTTCCCGGCCGGTGAGCGCGGCCGCGCGATCGGCATCTGGGCGGCGACCGCGGGGCTCGCCGTCGCGGGCGGCCCGCTGGCCAGCGGCGCGGTGCTCACCCACTTCTGGTGGGGCGCGGTCTTCCTCGTCGGCGTCCCGGTGGCCGTGCTCGGCGTCGTCGGCACGTTGGCGGTCGTCCCCGAGTCCCGCGACCCGTCGCCGGGCCGGCTCGACGTCCCCGGGGTGCTGCTGTCGATCGTGGCCCTGGCCGGCCTGGTCTACGGGATCATCCACGCCGGCTCCGGGGTGGGCTGGGCGACGCCCGGGGTGCTGGTGCCGCTGGTCGGCGGCGCACTGCTCATGGCCCTGTTCGTCTGGCTGCAGCGGCGCTCCTCGCACCCGGCGCTGGACGTCTCGCTGTTCCGCGTCCCGGCCTTCTCCGCCGCGGCCGCCGCCCTCGGCCTGAACTTCTTCGCGCTGATGGGCGCCACCTTCTACCTCGTCTACTACCTGCAGGGCGCCCGCGGCTACGACCCGCTGCAGTCGGGTGCCGCGCTCATCCCGGTCGCGCTCGGGATGGCGCTCATGGCGACGCGCAGTTCCCGGCTGGCCGAGCGGTTCGGCGCCAAGGCCGTCTGCGCCGGCGGGTTCGCCCTCATCACCCTGTCGTTCCTGGGTTTCCAGCTGCTCGACGAGGCGGCGCCGCTGTGGTTGCTGGTCACCGTGCTGAGCGTGCAGGGGCTCGGCATGGGCGCGGTCATGGCGCCGGCCACCGAGTCGATCATGTCGGTGGTGCCGCGGGAGAAGGCCGGCGCCGGTGCCGCGGTCAACAACACCGTCCGGCAGGTCGGCGGCGCGCTGGGCGTGGCCATCCTCGGCTCGCTGCTGGCCACCGCCTACGCCGCGAACGTCGGCCGGGCCGTCGACGTGCTGCCCGCGCCGGTCCGCGACGAGGCCAGCACCTCGATCGCGGCCACGCTGGAGGCCGCCCGGACGACGGCGGTGCAGGCCCGCGCGGCCGGCGACGAGGCCACCGTGGCCGCGGCGGTACGGCTGGAGGACACCGCCCGCGACGCGTTCGTCTCGGCGATGCACCTGACCGCCGTCGGCACCGCCACCGCCTCGGCCGTCGCCGCCGTCGTGGTGCTCGTCTGGCTCCCCGGCCGCCGCCGGCCGGGGACAGGGGCGCCGTCCGCGGCCTAGCGTGGGCGGCGTGCAGGAGCCACCCGCGCAGCAGGAACGGCTCGGCCGGGCGCTGATCGGCGTGGTGGCCGCCTCCGGCCTGGTCTACCCGCTGCTGCTGTGCGCGGTGCAGCTCGTGCTCGCCCAGCTGGTCGTGGTCGACGTGGGCGCGACCGTGCTGTGGCTGGGCGTGGCGCTGACCTGCAGCGTGGCGCTGGTGGCCGCGGTGCGCTGGGGCGCGGCCCGCCGGGTGCGCAGCCCCTGGCTGCTGGTGGGCCTGGCGCCGCCGGTGCTCTACGAGGCCTGGGTGCTCTGGCCGCTGGTGACCCGTTAGGCCGCCTCGGCGGGCCGCCGGCCGGGCGGGTCGGGCAGGATGGACTCCGTGACCCAGTCTGCGGCGACCGCACCCGGCACCCTGGTCCTGCTCCGCCACGGCGAGAGCGAGTGGAACAAGGCCAACCTGTTCACCGGCTGGGTCGACGTCGAGCTGTCGGAGAAGGGCCGCGCCGAGGCCGCCCGTGGCGGCGAGCTGCTGGCCGAGCACGGCCTGCTGCCCGACGTGCTGCACACCTCGCTGCTCAAGCGCGCGATCACCACCGCCGAGCTGGCGCTGGCCGCCGCCGACCGGCAGTGGATCCCGGTGCGCCGCTCCTGGCGGCTCAACGAGCGGCACTACGGCGCGCTGCAGGGCAAGGACAAGGCCGCCACCCTCGCCGAGTACGGCGAGGAGCAGTTCATGGTGTGGCGGCGCTCCTACAGCACCCCGCCGCCGCCGATCGAGCCCGGCAGCGAGTACTCCCAGGACGCCGACCCGCGCTACGCCTTCCTGCCGCCGGAGGTCCGCCCGGCCACCGAGTGCCTGGCCGACGTCGTCGTGCGGATGCTGCCGTACTGGTACGACGCGATCGTCCCCGACCTGCGCACCGGCGCCACGGTGCTGGTGGCCGCGCACGGCAACAGCCTGCGCGCGCTGGTCAAGCACCTCGACGGCATGGGCGAGGAGGAAGTCGTGGGCCTCAACATCCCCACCGGCGTCCCGCTGCGCTACGACCTCGACGACGACCTGCGGCCGGTCAAGCCCGGCGGCGAGTACCTCGACCCCGAGGCCGCCGCGGCCGCGATCGAGGCGGTCAAGAACCAGGGCAAGCAGAAGTAGCGGAGACGCCGAGGGCCTCCCCACCGCACGGTGGGGAGGCCCTCGGCGTCTCCGGGATCACGTGGGGATGGAGGTCATCTCCCGCTCGCCGGTGACCAGGTAGACCACCCGGCGGGCGACGCTGACGGCGTGGTCGGCGAAGCGCTCGTAGTAGCGGCCGAGCAGCGTGATGTCGATGGCCGACTCCATGCCGTGCGGCCAGCCCGGGCTGAGCAGCTCGGTGAACAGCTGCCGGTGCAGCGCGTCCATCAGGTCGTCGTCGCTCTCGAGCTCGGTGGCCGCGCGGACGTCGAGCTTGGCGATCACCGCGCCGGTCTTGGTCACCAGGCTCTGCGCCACGTGGCCGGCCTCGAAGAAGATCGGCCGCACCTCGGCCGGGACGGCCGACTCGGGGAACCGCATCCGTGCCAGCTTCGCCACGTGCACCGCGAGGTCGCCCATGCGCTCGAGGTCGGCGACGATCCGCATGGCGGTGGTGATCGTGCGCAGGTCGGTGGCAACCGGCTGCTGCCGGGCCAGCAGGGTGAAGCAGCGCTCCTCGATGCTCTCGCGCACCGCGTCGACGTGCTCGTCCCCGGCGATGACGAGGTCGGCGAGGGCGACGTCGGCGTCGAGCAGGGCGGTGGTCGCCTTGCTCATGGCCGAGCCGACCGAGTTCGCCATCTCCACCAGGCAGGTGTTGATGTCCTCGAGCTCTTCGCGGTAGTGCTCGCGCACGGGTCCTCCTCCCGACCGGTCGGACGCCGGCCCCCGCCGTCCGGACACCGTCTGCTCGATGCGCCGCCAGCTGTCCCCCCGAGGGTAGGTGCTGTTCCGCGGCCTGCAGGTCCGGGCCGGGTGAACGCCGGGGCACCCGGGTGTGAACAATCGCCCGGACCGGTTCTGCGGCCACTCACACGGGGGATGTCCCCGGTGGGGTGCGGCCTAGCATCGGTTCCGTGATCCTGTTGGCCGTCCTCGGCGGCCTCGTCGTCGGCGCGGTCCTGGGGGCCGTCGTCGTCCTGCTGGCCCGGCGGTCGTCCGCCGCGGCCGAGCAGGCCGGGGCCGACCCCGGGGACGCCGCGCGGGAGGCCGCGCTGGCCAGGAGACTGCTCGACCTCATGGACCCCGCCGTCGTCGTCCTCGACAAGGACGACGCCGTCGTGGTGGCCAACCCCGCGGCGCGGGCCCTCGGCATCGTCCGCGACCGGCGGCTGCTGGTCCCCGCCCTGCAGCAGGTGGTGCGCGAGGTGCACTCCTCGGGGAGCCGGCGCGCCGACGTGTCGCTGCCCGGCGAGCTCGTCGGTGGCGGCTCCCGGCTGGTCGGCGTCCACGGCATCCCGCTGGACGCCGTCCCCACCGTCGTCCCCGGCCCGGTCGCCCTCGTGCTCCAGGACGTCACCGAGGCCCGCCGGGTCGAGGCCGTCCGGCGCGACTTCGTCGCCAACGTCGGCCACGAGCTGAAGACGCCGGTGGGCGCCCTGGGGCTGCTGGCCGAGGCCATGCTCGGCGCCGCCGACGACCCCGAGACGGTGCAGCGCTTCGCCGCCCGCATGGCGCACGAGGCCGACCGGCTGGCCAAGCTGGTGCGCGAGCTGATCGACCTGTCGCGACTGCAGGGCGCCGAGCCGCTGCCGGAGCTGGTGCCCGTCGACGTCGACACGGTGCTCGCCGAGGCCGTGGACCGCACCGGGCTGGCCGCCGCCGCGAAGGGGATCACCATCGCCGTCGGTGGCCGGCGCGGGCTGGTGGTCCGCGGCGTCGAGTCCCAGCTGACGACGGCGGTCACCAACCTGCTGGCCAACGCCGTCGCCTACAGCCCGGAGAACACGCGGATCGCCGTCGGGGCGCGGGCGCGCAGCGGGCAGGCCGAGATCGCCGTCACCGACAGCGGGATCGGCATCCCGCGGGCCGACCGCGAGCGGGTCTTCGAGCGCTTCTACCGCGTCGACCAGTCGCGGGCCAGCAGCACCGGGGGCACCGGGCTCGGGCTGGCGATCGTCAAGCACGTCGCCAGCAACCACGGCGGCTCGGTCAGCGTGTGGAGCGAGGAGGGCCTCGGCTCCACCTTCACCCTCCGCATCCCCCTGGCGGTCGAGGACCCCTCCGACCGCCCCGAACCCGCCGGCGCGGCGCGCGACGCCGAGGCCGCGGTCCTGCAGGAAGGACGGTCATGACCCGAGTGCTGGTGGTGGAGGACGAGGAGTCCTTCTCCGACGCGCTGTCCTACATGCTCGGCCGGGAGGGGTTCGAGGCGGTCGTCGCCGCCACCGGGCCCGACGCCCTCGCCGAGTTCGACCGCGCGGGGGCCGACATCGTCCTGCTCGACCTCATGCTCCCCGGCCTGCCGGGCACCGAGGTCTGCCGGGCACTGCGCTCCCGGAGCAACGTCCCCATCATCATGCTCACGGCCAAGGACTCCGAGGTGGACAAGGTCGTCGGCCTGGAACTCGGCGCCGACGACTACGTGACCAAGCCCTACTCGGCCCGGGAGCTGGTCGCCCGCATCCGTGCGGTGCTCCGCCGCCGCGGCGACGTCGAGCCCGCCGACGACGGCACGCTCGAGGCCGGCCCGGTGCGGATGGACGTCGAGCGGCACGTGGTCGCCGTCGACGGCGAGCCGGTGGCGCTGCCGCTCAAGGAGTTCGACCTGCTCGAGCTGCTGTTGCGCAACGCCGGGCGGGTGCTGACCCGCGGGCAGCTCATCGACCGGGTGTGGGGCTCGGACTACGTCGGGGACACCAAGACCCTCGACGTCCACGTCAAGCGGCTGCGGGCCAAGATCGAGCCCGACCCGGCCAACCCCAAGCACCTGGTGACGGTGCGCGGCCTGGGCTACAAGTTCGAGCAGTGAGAGGACCCCTCCGCCCCCCACCGCTCGCTCGCGGCGGGACCCTGCGAAGGGGCCGTTCCAGCACGTCAGCGGGCCGCGGGACCGGCCGGGGTCACTGACCCCGGCCGGTCTCCTCCTGCAGCTCGTCGATCTTGCGCGACGCGTCGGCCTTGGTGATGTCGTCGGGCACGTCCTCGCCGGCCTGGCGGGCCAGCGTGTGCAGGTAGCTCTTCTGGGCCCCGGTGGCGGGCTCGTCGCCGGTCACCCAGTCCGACGGGTCCTTCTCCGCGGTCGGGTCGCCGGCCTGGCCCGTGTTGACGTTCGCTTCGCTCATGTGTTCGATCCTAGGCGGGGGTGAGCTCCGCCGCAGCCCGAGCCGGAGGGGTGGTGGAGCGCGACGCCCAGCGGCGTCCGGTCCGGTAGACGTGCACGCTCCCGCAGGAGGGGCACTCCACACCCAGGGCGATGTGGGTCGGGTGGTTGGTGACCGACCGGATGCGCCGGTCGGCGACCAGCTCGTCGGTCCGGGTCACGGGGCAGGTGATCAGCAACATGCGACGAGCGTGCTCCGCGGCCCCCCGCCGCACGAGTGGCAGGAACGACACGGTCCGCGTCTTTTCTGCCATGCTGTGCGCATGACCGGATCCGACCGTCCCCTCGTCGTCAGCGCCGTCGTCGCCGACGGTCTCGTGGGCAGCTTCGGGGTGGGCGTGGCCGCCGAGGTGTTCGGCTACGACCGGCGGCACATGGGCCTGCCGCGCTTCGACTTCGCCCTGGTCAGCGAGCGGCCCGGGGTCCTGCGCACCGACACCGGCATCGCGATCACCGTCGAGCACGGCTTCGAGCGGCTGGCCGCCAGCGACATCCTGCTGGTGACCGCCTGGGAGCTGGTCGACCACGAGCCCACCACCGCGCTCGTCGAGGCGCTGCGGGCCGCGCACGACCGCGGCGCGCTCATCGTCAGCCACTGCACCGGGGCCTTCGTCGTCGCGGCGGCGGGCCTGCTCGACGGCAAGCGGGCCACCACGCACTGGCGCTACGCCGGCGAGCTGGCCGCCCGGTTCCCGGCCGTGCGGGTCGACCCCGCCGTCCTCTACGTCGACAACGGGCAGGTCATCACCGGTGCCGGCACGGCGGCCGGCGTCGACGCGACGCTGCACCTGGTGCGCCGCGAGTGGGGCGCCGCCGCGGCGAACGCGCTCGCGCGCGAGATGGTCGTCCCGCCGCACCGCGACGGCGGGCAGGCCCAGTTCATCGACGCGCCGGTCGCCCGCTGCGAGGACGACCGGCTCTCGCTGGTCCTCGAGTGGGCCTGCGCGCACCTGGCCGAGGACATCAGCGTCGAGGTGCTCGCCCGCCGCGCGCTGATGAGCCCGCGCAGCTTCGCCCGCCGGTTCAAGGCCACCACCGGGACGACGCCGCACGCGTGGCTGCTCGGCCAGCGGCTGGCCGCCGCCGAGACGCTGCTGGAGGAGAGCGACGCGCCGGTCGAGGAGATCGCGCGGCTGGTCGGCTTCGGGACGGCCGCCGGCTTCCGCGAGCAGTTCGCCCGCCGCCGGGGCGTGTCCCCGCGCGCCTACCGGCAGACGTTCCGGACCGCCGCGGCGGTGCCCGTGGGGGAGGGCTCGGCCGCCTGACCCGGCCGCGGCTCAGTCGAGCGGGATCGGGCGGGCGACGCCGACCAGGGAGTCCAGCCGCCCGGCGTTGCTCGGCGCCAGCGGGCTGCGCACCACCCGGGTGAGGGCGAAGCCGGCCCGGGCCAGCAGCATCGCGTGCGTGCGCGGCGTGAAGTGCCAGATGTGCTCGGCCGGCTTGAGCGTCCACCAGCGGGTGCCCAGCAGCCGGGCGGGCAGCGAGGACACGTAGGGGGTGGAGAACAGCACGATGCCGTCGTCGGCCACCAGCGAGCGCGCCGCCCGCCAGAAGTCGAGCGGGTCGGGCACGTGCTCGACGGTGTCCCACGCGCACAGGACGTCGACGCCGGGCTCCAGCGGCGCCTCGGCGAGCTGACCGCAGAAGACGTCGAGTCCGAGGGCCTCGACGGCGTGCCGGGCGCCGGTGCGCGAGAGCTCGACGCCGCTGGTCCGCCAGCCCGCCGCCCGGGCGGCGTCGAGGAACAGGCCGTACCCGGCGCCCACCTCGAGCAGCCGGCCGCCGGGGGCCCGGCCGCGGACCCGGTCGAGCAGCGCCAGCCGGCCGGCGGTCCAGGTGCGCTGCAGCAGCATCGCGGGGTCGAGACGGTGGGGCTCCTGCGCGGCCTCCCCGTACACCCCGCCCTCGAAGTAGCCGACGTCGTCGTAGAGCCGCTGCAGGGCCGCCGGTGCCAGCCGTGGGCTGACGAACACCAGCGAGCACGACGGGCAGCGGACGACCCCGAAGGGCCGCAGGTCGTGCACGAGTCGGCCGCGCACGCCGCAGAGGCAGCAGTCGACCTCCTCGGTGTCCTCGGCGGTCCACGTCACCGGGGCGGAGGTCACCGGGGCAGCCACGGCGGTCAGCCTACGGAGCGGCCGGCGCTCCTCCCGGTAGCGGTGCGCGCCGCGCCGACCGGCGGGTCGTCGGCACCGCCGGCCCCGCTGCCCTCCGCGCCGCCGGGGCCGGCCTCGGGGTAGCGCTGGGCGAGCAGTGCGGTGAGCCGGCGCCTGACCACGGGGGAGACCAGTCCGTCCCCGCCGGTCGGGGCGTCGGCGGCGAGCAGCTCGCCGGGGACGACGACGTAGCGGTCGGGGGCGGCGTCGGCCTGGGCGAGGAAGCCGGCGCGCACCGCGTCGGCGTCGGCGCCGGCCGGGGCCGCGGTGACGTCGGAGTCGACGACGACGGTCAGGTCGGGCAGCAGGCCGCGGGTGGCCCACAGCGAGGTGCGGGTGATGCGGTCGGCGTCGAGGCCCTGCCCGGCGCCGTGGAAGGCGATCGAGGTGTCCACGTAGTGGTTGCACACCACGACCTGGCGCCGCTGCAGCGCCGGGCGGATGACCGTGGCCACGTGCTCGGCGCGGTCGGCGGCGGCCAGCAGCGCCGCGGTGTAGGCGGCCACCGGGCGGCCCTCGCCGTCGGTGACCGGCTGGCCGGGCGCGGCCTCGGGCGCCGACGGGTAGAGCAGCTGGCGCACCTGGCGGCCGAGCGCGGTGTCGCTGGGCTCGTGGGTGGTGACCACCGGGTGGCCGGTGCTGCGCAGCACGCGGGCGAGGTCGGCGGTGTAGCGGCGGGTGAGGTCGCGGTCGGCGCCCTCCACCACGACGAACAGCCCGACGCCGCTGGAGGACGCCGAGAGGATGTCCGAGCTGCCCCACAGCAGCCGCAGCAGGTCCCGGGGGCGGGTGTGCGCCCGGCCGCGGGGGGCGACCTGCCGGACGGCGTAGCCGCTCACCAGCAGCGCGATGACCCCGCCGATCAGCAGGGTCAGCCCCGGGCCGGTCAGGGTGAGCAGCAGCTCCCCGACGCGCAGGTCGTGCGTGCCGAGCAGACCCGCCAGGCCCGGGCCGACGGCGACCGAGAGCAGCAGCACGATCCGCACCGACGAGACGACGAAGGCGAACACCCGCCCGCGCAGCCGGTCCTCGACCTCGAAGCCGATCAGCGTGTAGCCGATGATCCAGGCGATCCCGGCGAACAGGCCGACGAGGAAGGCCGCGGCGGTGGCCAGCACGAAGTCCCGCAGCACCGACATGGCCAGCAGGGCGATGCCGGCCAGGCCGATCGAGCGGGCGAACAGTGACCGCCGCGGCACCGTGGGCAGAATCCGCGGCCCGGTGAGCATGCCCAGGGCCAGGCCGGTGAACACGATGCCGAACACCACGCCGTAGCCGGCCGCGCCGGCGTCGAGCGTGGCGATGTAGAGCTGGGCGACGCCGATGATCAGGCCCCCGGCGCCGAACGCGCCGATCACGCCGACGTAGAGCGCGCGCATCAGCGGCTGGCCGCGCAGGAACGAGATCCCCTCGGCGACGAGGGAGAACACGTTGGTCGGCGCCTCGCGGTCGACGGCCGTGGGCGGGATGAGCCGGCGGGACAGGAACACCGTGACCGCCGAGACCGCGAAGCTCGCGGAGTTGAACAGCAGGGCGACCGTGATCGCCGTGCGCGCGTCGCCGCCCTCCTCGCTCCCGGGGAACACGCGGGCGACGGTGGACAGCAGGGCGAACAGCAGCGAGGCCACCGGCACCGAGCCGTACACGCTGAACAGCGAGACCTGGTTGGCCACCGCGAGCCGCTCCCGCGGCACGATCGCCACCCAGATCGCCTGCTTGGCGGGGTTGGTGAACAGCCCGACGGCCTCGACCAGGAACTGGGCGACGTAGAGCCAGGTCAGCTCGTAGCTGACCGCGATCGACAGGTACAGCCCGCAGGCGAGCAGCTCCCCGACGACGACGGTGATCCGCCGGTCGAGCCGGTCTGCCAGCGCCCCGGCCAGCGGGCCGAGCAGGAGGTCGGGCAGCAGCCGGGTGAGGATGACCCCGGAGATCGCCGCGCCCTGGACCGCGGTCGACTCGTCGCGGGTGAGCTGCTGGGCGAGCGCGGTGGTGGCGAGCAGGCCCAGCCAGTCGCCGAGGCTGGAGACGGTGATCGACGCCCACAGCCGCCGGAACACCGGGATCCGCACCAGCGCGAGCAGCGCGTTGTCGGCCCGGTGCCCGCTCGGCGACGACCCCGACGCGCGCGTGCCCGCCGGGTCCGCCGCCTGTCCGTCGCTCACTGTCCTCGCCGTCCGGTCGTCGCGGTCGTCCTGGGCAGGGTAGTGGCGCGGGGTGACGTCCGGGGGTCACCGCACCCGGACGGAGGAGAACGCTCAGTCCGCCGGCCGCCGCCGCTGCAGCGTCAGGGGGACCGGGGCGGGGCTGGCCGGGTGCGGCGCGACCAGCCCCTGGTCCAGCCGTGCCTCGGTGAGCCGGCGCAGCTCGGCGTAGGCGGCCGGGCCCAGCAGGGCGGTGAGCTCGGCGGCGTAGGTGAGCACGAGCGGCTCGGGGGAGACGTGCGCGGCGGGGGAGCCGGTGCACCACCAGTGCAGGTCGGCGCCGCCGGGGCCCCAGCCGCGGCGGTCGAACTCGCCGACCGTGCTGACCAGCACCGTGCTGCCGTCGGGCCGCTCGACCTCCTCCTGCTCGCGGCGGACCGGCAGCTGCCAGCAGACGTCGGGCTTGGTGTAGAGCGGGTGCAGGTCCTCGCGCAGCGCCATGCGGTGCAGCGCGCAGCCGGTCCCGCCGGGGAAGCCGGGCCGGTTGAGGAACACGCAGGCGCCGTCGACCAGGCGGGTGCGCAGCGACCGGATCCCGCCCTCGTCGTCGGCGGTGTCCTCCTCCGTCCAGGCGCCGCGCCCGACCGGCGCGAGCTGCCAGTCGTCGTCGGCGAGGTCGGCGACGGCGGCGGTGACCCGCGCGAGGTCGTCCTCGTCGCTGAAGAAGGCGCCGTGGCTGCAGCAGCCGTCGTCGGCCCGGCCGGGGACCACGCCGGCGCAGCCGCGGCCGAAGACGCAGGTCCAGGCCGAGGACAGCCAGGTCAGGTCGGCGCGGACCCGGTGCCGGGGGTCGGCCGGGTCGGGGAACTCCACCCACTCGCGGGCGAAGTCGGGATCGACCTCGGGCGGCACGTCCTCCACGGCGCCAGGCTAGAGAAGGGCCGCCTCCCCCTGACGCCTCCCTGCGCTGGGCACGAGTCCCCGGAGGGCGCCAGGCAGACTGGGCCCATGCGGCTCGGGGTGCTGGACGTCGGCTCGAACACCGTCCACCTGCTCGTGGTCGACGCCCACCGCGGGGCCGAGCCCACCGCCCAGCACGACGACCGCTGGCTGCTGCGCCTGGCCGAGCACGTCGGCGCCGACGACGTGCTGTCCAGGGAGGGCGAGAAGGCCCTGGTCAAGGCGGTGCAGAAGGCGTGCGTCCAGGCGGAGGAGGAGGGCTGCGACGAGGTCCTCGCCCTGGTCACCTCGGCCATCCGCGAGGCGCGCAACGGCATGGAGGTGCTCGCGCGGGTCCGCCAGCGGACCGGCGTCGACCTGCAGGTCACCAGCGGCGAGGAGGAGGCCCGGCTGACCTTCCTCGCCGTGCGCCGCTGGTACGGCTGGAGCGCCGGGCGGCTGCTGGTCCTCGACATCGGCGGTGGCTCGCTGGAGCTGGCCGCCGGCACCGACGAGGACCCCGACGTGGCCCTGTCGCTCCCGCTGGGCGCCGGCCGGATGACCCGCCGGTTCCTCCCCGAGGCCGCGACCGGGGGCCGTCCCGACCTGGCCGCGCTCCGCGCGCTCGGCGAGCACGCCGCCGACGTGCTCCGGCCGGCGGCCAAGAAGCTCCGCGGCGCCGGGCCGCCCGACCTGGTCGCGGCCACGAGCAAGACCTTCCGCACGCTGGCCCGGCTCACCGGCGCCGCGCCCTACTCCGCGGGCCTGCGCGTGCCCCGCGAGCTCAGCGCCGACGGCCTGGGCCAGCTGATCGGTTTCGTGTCCCGCATCGAGTCCCGCGCGCTGGCCGAGCTGCGCGGCGTGTCGCCCGACCGCGCCCACCAGGTGCCCGCCGGTGCCGTGGTGGCGCAGGCCGCCATGCAGGCACTGGATCTACCCTCCGTGCGGATCTGCCCGTGGGCCCTGCGCGAGGGCGTCATCCTCCGCCGGCTCGACACCTTGGGAGGCGCGTGATGGCACAGCCCCGCCGGGACCCCGATCCCGGGCGCGGGCCCGAGACCGGCGGGCGGCCGCTGGCCGACATCCTCCGCGAGGCCGGCATCGAGGCACCGCGCAGCGCCCGTCGGCGGCGGGGCGACACCGGCGACGTCCCGATCAAGCAGCGCCAGCGCGACGCCGACACCGACGCCGACCGGCCCAACCCGGGGCGCCGGGCCAGCGACACCGGCCGGGTGTCGGAGAGCAGGGTGTCGGACACCGGCCGCGTCGCCCGCGAGGCAGCCCGGCCTGCCCGGGAGCCGGACCGGGACACCGGGCGGGTGTCGCCGGAGGAGCCCGGCCGCGGGCCACAGGGACCCTCCACGGCGGCCATCCCCGGGATCCGGCCCTCGCGCAAGCCCGGCGTCCCCGGCGCCGACGGTCCCGCTCCCGCCACCGGGCCCATCCCGGTGGCCCGCGCCCGCGAGACGCAGGTCCTCGACGAGCCGCTGGGCGCCCGCGAGGGCGCGCTGGCGTGGCTGCGCTTCGCCGGCGAGCTCGTGGTCGCGCTGGCCGCCGGCGTCGGCATCTACTTCCTCTCCACCGTGGTGTGGGAACAGCTGCCCCAGCTCGCGGTGGTCCTGGTCCCGCTGGCGGTCACCGGGCTGGTCGCGAGCGTGGGGGCGTGGCGCGCGCGGACCGGCCGCGAGCCCACCGGCCCGAGGCTGGTCGCCGTCCTCGTGTTCGCCGGGACGCTGCTCACCATCGCCCCGGCCGCCGGGCTGCTCGCCGCCACCTGAGCCGGCGGGCGGGCCGGCTCACCCGTCCTCGTCGGCCTCGTCGTCGGTGGCCTGCGCGAACCGCTCGACGATCGCCGCGCAGAAGGCGTCGAGGTCGTCGGGGTCGCGGCTGGTGACCAGGTTGCCGTCGACGACGACCTCCTCGTCCACCCACGTCGCGCCGGCGTTGCGCAGGTCGGTCTGCAGCGAGGGCCACGAGGTCATCCGCCGCCCCCGCACGACGTCGGCCTCCGCGAGCACCCAGGGCGCGTGACAGATGGCCGCCACCGGCCGGCCCGCCTCGAAGAAGGCCGTGACGAAGGCGACCGCGTCGGCCTCGGCCCGCACGAAGTCCCCGTTGACGACGCCGCCGGGCAGGACCAGCGCCGCGTAGTCGTCGGGGTCGGCGGTGGCGACCGTCGTGTCGACCTTCTTCTGGTCTCCCTTGTCGAGGTGCTGGAAGGCGGTGATCGTGCCGCCCGCCAGGGACACCAGCTCCGGCTCGGCCCCGGCCTCCTCCAGGGCCTGCCAGGGCCGGTCGAGCTCCACCTGCTCGACGCCGTCGGTCGCGAGCACGGCCACCTTCATCCCGTCCAGTTCTCCTGCCATGCGGGCGCGGCTACCCGGGCCCCCCGGGCAGCACACCCGCGCGCACTACGGTCCCGACCGGGGACCTCGACAGGCGGGAGCGGGCGATGGGCGGACGGCGGGGACTGGCGGTCCTGGGCGGCGGCAAGATGGGCGAGGCCCTGCTGGCGGGGCTGGTGCGGCGCTCGGGCCCCGACGGCGTGGTCGTCTGCGAGCGGCACCCGGAGCGCGGGGCCGAGCTCGCGGCGCGCTACGGCATCGACGCCGTCGGCGTGGCGGAGGCCGCCGCGCGGGCGCGGGTGCTGCTGCTGGCGGTCAAGCCCCAGGACCTGCCGTCGCTGCTCGAGCAGCTCGCGCCGTCGGTGGACCCCGGGCACCTGGTGGTGAGCATCGCCGCCGGCTTCCCCACCGCCGCGATCGAGGCGGCGTTGCCCTCCGGGGTCCCGGTGGTGCGGGTCATGCCCAACACCCCGGCGCTGGTCGACCAGGGGATGAGCGTGCTCTCGGCCGGGAACTCGGCGGGGGAGGCCGAGCTCGACGAGGCCGAGGCGCTGCTGTCGACCGTCGGCCGGGTGGCGCGGGTGCCGGAGTACCAGCAGGACGCGGTGACGGCGCTGTCGGGCAGCGGGCCGGCCTACTTCTTCTACCTCGTCGAGGCGATGGTCGACGCCGGCGTGCTGCTCGGCCTGCCGCGGGCGCTGACCACCGAGCTGGTGGTGCAGACCGCGCTGGGGTCGGCGGTGATGCTGCGCGAGTCCGGGGAGCACCCGGCCCAGCTGCGCGACGCGGTGAGCAGCCCCGGCGGGACGACGATCGCCGGCATCCGCGAGCTGGAGCGCCACTCGGTCCGCTCGGCGCTCATCGCGGCCATCGAGGCGGCCGCGCAGCGCTCGGTCGAGCTCGGCCGGGCCGACGGGAGCCGGTGACCGTACCCCGTCTCACGGCTCCGTTCGTGGACGCTGCGTCACCGTGTCGACACATCTCCTTGCTGACGCGCCGATACAGCTGTGAAGCGAGTTGCATAGGTGTAGTTCTGCCCAGGACGGACCGTTCCGCATGTCCGTTTCTTCCATCGCTTCCGTCACGCGGGTCCCCCTACTCTCTGTGTCAGCACGTGTGAGTCCCGTAGTCGGTGGGGAAGCCGGCGCTCGACTCGTGCTGAGTCCGGAGACAGAGATGACCATGCCCCAGCGCACCAACGCCGCCTACGTCCGCCCGGCCGTCCCCGGCCCGCGCCCGATGGCCCGCCCGATCCCGGCCGCCGCCGTCGCCCGCCCGGTGGGCCCGCAGCACCCCGCCGCCGTCCCGGTCGGCCGCGCCGCCGTCCCGCAGCCGCGCGCCGCGGTCACCTTCCTGACCGTCGCCGAGGTCGCCAGCATGATGCGCGTCTCCAAGATGACCGTGTACCGCCTCGTCCACGCCGGCGAGCTCTCCGCCGTCCGCGTCGGCCGGTCCTTCCGCGTGCCCGAGCGCGCCGTCCAGGACTACCTCCGCGACGCCTACACCGACATCGCCTGACGCCGGCACGCCGTCGGCCCACCGGCCGACGAGGCCCCCACCCGCGACAGCGGTGTCGCGAGGAGTGGGGGCCGGAGGCTCCCGCGAGGAGTGACGGTCGGGCTCCGCGCGACGCGGGAGGGCACCTGGCCGCGGTGTCGCGAGGAGTGGGGGCCGGAGGCTCCCGCGAGGAGTGACGGTCGGGCTCCGCGCGACGCGGGAGGGCACCTGGTCGCGGTGTCGCGAGGAGTGGGGGCCGGAGGCTCCCGCGAGGAGTGACGGTCGGGCTCCGTGCGACGCGGGAGGGCACCTGGTCGCGGTGTCACCCGGAGGGTGACGGTGTCAGAGCGTCGCCACGGGGGCGCCGGGTAGGCTCGGGCGCCGAGCGACAACCCCGGCCCCGGCCGGAACCGTCGCACACGAGCTGATCCACACTCGCGTGGCGCCCGGTTCCGACCCCCGCGGTCGCCGGCGGGCGCCCCGCGGCCACGACGTCGGGAGCAGGACATGGGTTCGGTCATCAAGAAGCGCCGCAAGCGGATGGCGAAGAAGAAGCACCGCAAGCTGCTGAAGAAGACCCGCGTGCAGCGTCGCAACAAGAAGTGAGCTGAGGCTCGTGCCGCCTGCCGTCGTCCTGGTCACCGGCGTGAGCCGGTGGCTCGGCGGTGCGCTGGCGGCCGAGCTCGCTCAGGACCCGGCCATCGACCGGGTCATCGGGGTCGACACCGTCCCGCCCTCGGCGGAGCTGCTGCGCCGCCTCGGCCGCACCGAGTTCGTGCGGGCCGACATCCGCAACCCGCTGATCGGCAAGGTGGTCAGCACCGCGGGCGTCGACACGGTCGTCCACATGAACATCAGCTCCACCCCGGCCGGGTCCGGCGGGCGCGGGCCGATGAAGGAGCTCAACGTCATCGGGACGATGCAGCTCCTGGCCGCCTGCCAGCGCGCGCCGTCGGTGCGCCGGCTGGTGCTCAAGTCGACCAGCGCCGTCTACGGCGCCTCGCCGCGCGACCCGGCCGTGTTCACCGAGGCCATGCAGGCCCGCCGGGTCCCCTCGGGCGGCTTCGCCAAGGACAGCCTCGACATCGAGGGCTACGTGCGCTCCTTCTCGCGCCGGCGTCCCGACGTCGGGGTGGCCGTCCTGCGGTTCACCAACTTCATCGGCCCGCGGATCGACTCGGTGCTGAGCGGGTTCCTGCGGATGCCGGTCGTGCCCACGGCGCTGGGCTACGACGCCCGCGTCCAGCTGCTGCACGAGGACGACGCGCTGGGCGTGCTGACCCGGGCCACCACGGGGGAGTTCACCGGCACGGTGAACGTCGGGGGAGAGGGCACGTTGCTGTTGTCGCAGGTCATCCGCCGGCTGGGCCGGCTGCAGCTGCCGGTGCCCTCGCCCGCCCTGGGGTCCCTGGGCCGGCTCACCCGTCGCTTCGGCGGCGTCGACTACTCACCGGAGCAGATGCGCTTCCTCAACTTCGGCCGCGTCGTCGACACCACGGTGCTGCGCACCGAGTTCGGCTACACGCCCCGCTACACCACCGCCGAGGCCCTGGCCGACTACGCGCGCACCGTCCCCCCGGTGGTGTCGCCCGGCCTGGTCGCCGACGTCACCACCCGCGCGCAGGAGCTGGTCTCCCGGGCCGGGTCGGTCGCCTCCTCGGTGGGCTCGACGGTGCACGGCCGGCTGCGCCCGGCACCCGCCCCGCCGGGGCTGCGGGCGGTGCGCGATGCCTGAGGCCCGCGTCATCCGGCTGCGGCCCGACGACGAGCAGCCGCACGTCCCGCTGCCGGCGGACCCGAGCTGGGACGACCAGGTCGCCGGTGGCCTGGACTTCCTCCGCCGCCGGCTGACCGGCGAGTACGAGACCGACGAGTTCGGCTTCGACCCCGACCTCACCGACCACCTCCTGCTGCCGCTGCTGCGGCCGCTGTTCTCCCGCTGGTTCCGGGTGGAGACCCACGGCGTGGAGAACGTGCCCAGCACCGGAGGTGCACTGGTGGTGGCCAACCACTCGGGCACCGTGCCGGTCGACGCGCTGATGACCACCGTGGCCCTGCACGACGACCACCCGGCGCAGCGGCGGTTCCGGCTGCTGGGGGCCGACCTGGTCTTCGAGCTCCCGGCGATCGGGTCGCTCGCCCGCAAGTTCGGCGCCACGCTGGCCTGCAGCGAGGACGCCGAGCGGCTGCTCTGCGGGGACGAGCTGGTCGGGGTCTTCCCCGAGGGGTTCAAGGGCATCGGCAAGCCGTTCCGCGACCGGTACACCCTGCAGCGGTTCGGTCGCGGGGGTTTCGTCACGGCGGCACTGCGCACCGGCAAGCCGATCATCCCGTGCGCGATCGTCGGCGCCGAGGAGATCTACCCGATGATCGGCAACGCCCGGACGCTCGCCCGGCTGCTCGGGCTGCCCTACTTCCCGGTGACGCCGACCTTCCCCGCCCTCGGCCCGCTCGGGCTGGTGCCGCTGCCGTCGAAGTGGCTCATCGCCTTCGGCACCCCCATCGAGACGGCGTCCTACGGCCCCGCCGCCGCCGAGGACCCGATGCTGGTGTTCAACCTGACCGACCAGGTCCGCGAAACCATCCAGCAGTCGATCTACCAGCTGCTCCTGCAGCGCTCCTCCGTCTTCAGTTGATCCCGCGCCGGGCCGCACTTCGTGCACACACCGCGGCCCCGGGCGTCGCCCGAGCGCGCTGCGTGCACGAACCGCGCCGGCCGACGGGTCAGAACGGCCAGGCGTTGCGACGACGGAGGGCCACGGCGCCGCCGACGACGCCGCCGGTGAGCGCCGCCGCGGCGACCGTGGGGACGCCGATCCGCGCCGCCTTGCGGCCGGTGCGGAAGTCGCGCACGGTCCACCCGCGCGAGCGGGCGACGGCGCGCAGCTCGGTGTCGGGGTTGACCGCGATCGCCGTGCCGGTCAGCGAGAGCATCGGCAGGTCGTTGGCCGAGTCGCTGTAGGCGGTGCAGCGGGAGAGGTCCAGCTCCTCCCGCTCGGCCAGCGCCCGCACCGCCTCGGCCTTGGCCTCCCCGTGCATCAGCTCACCGACCAGGCGCCCGGTGTAGCGGCCGTCGACGACCTCGGCCACCGTGCCGAGCGCCCCGGTCAGCCCCAGCCGGTGGGCGATGATCCGCGCCAGCTCGACGGGGGTCGCGGTGACCAGCCAGACCCGCTGCCCGGCGTCGAGGTGCTGCTGGGCGAGGTTGCGGGTGCCCGACCAGATCCGGTCGGCCATCAGCTCGTCGTAGATCTCCTCGCCGGCCTGGGTGATCTCGGCGACCTCCCGGCCGGCGACGAAGGCGAGCGCGTTCTCGCGGATGTTGTGCATGTCGTCGGCGCTCTCGTTGCCGGCGACGCGGAACTTGGCCTGCTGCCAGGCGAACCGGGCGATGTCGCGGGAGCTCAGGTACTTGCGGGAGGCCAGGCCGCGGGCGAACCAGAACAGCGAGGCGCCCATCATCATCGTGTTGTCGACGTCGAAGAAGGCGGCGGCCGTGCGGTCGGCGACGACGACGGGGACCGGCTCGACCTCCGCGGCCGCGGCCGACGCCAGGCCCGCGACGTGCGCGCGGATCTCCTCCTCCGACGGCGCGCCGGCGTCCTCGCGCCGACGGCGCCGGAACGGCAGTCCCGGCACGGGCACCCTCCCCCTGGTCCGGCGGCCGCCGCGTGGCGGCACCCGGTCGACCCTATCGGCACCCCCGGGCGGGGCCGCCGGGCCTCAGCAGACCAGCGGCCGGACGCAGACGGGCAGCGGGGTGTCCAGGAGCGAGCCGGTCGAGCTGCCCGGGACGGCCGGATCCGACGGCGTCGGGCCCGCACCAGGCATCGGGAGCGGCGGCAGCGGCAGCTCCGGCAGCGGCAGCTCGGGCAGCGGGAGCCGCGGGACGGGGAGCTGCGGCACGGGCAGCTGCGGGACCGCCGGCCGGCCGGCCGGTCCCGGCGGCGGCGCCGTCGGCGCGCTGCTCCCGGTCGGCGGGGCGACGCCGGACGGGCTGCCCGCGGTCGGCGCCGCCGGTGACCCGCCCGGGCCCGCCCCGCCTCCCGAGCCGCTCCCCGGAACGGGGGACGTGGGTGTGGCGGGGGGCGGAGCCGCGGGCGATGCCGGGTCCCGGCCCCCGGCGGGTGCGGGTGCGGGTGTGCTGGCGCCGGACGGGGCCGGGACGTCGTCGCACGGCACGGGCAGCGGGCCGAGCTCGTCGGCGCCGGCGGTGACCGGCCCGACCGGGCAGGCGAGGCCCTCCCGCAGCCCCGCGGCCCGCGCGCCGACCTCGCTGACCAGGTCGAGCGACCCCGCGGCACCGGCGTCCGCGGGCAGCGCCCGCTGAAGCTCCGCGAGACCACTGCGCTGCTCGTCGGTCCAGTCGTCGAGCACGGTCAGCGGCGCGGCGTCGCGGGTTTCGGCAGCCCGGGTGAGCACCAGCGCGGCGCCCTCGGTGGTCTGCGCGTCCATCGCCGCCAGCGTGTCGCGCACCAGGTCGGCCGGTGGCGCGCCGGGCGTCGAGCCGACCAGGGCGTCGAGCTCCGCCAGCCGGGTGGTGGCGAACCCGAGCAGCGTCAGGCCGCGCTCGTCGCCGGCCAGGGCCAGCCGGGTCTGCTCGGTGCCGCGCTTGACGCCGTAGAGGACGTCGCCGGGCTGCGCGCTCCCCGACAGCGCGACCACCGCGCCCAGGCCCGTCACCGCGACGGCGACGCCGGCGACCGCGGCGACCGCCCGGGGCCGCCGGACGCGCGCCAGGCCGCGGGAGCGGGCGGGGACCGGCTCCGGGGCGCGGACGGCGGCCATCGTGACCAGCCGGGCACGGGTGGCGGCGCGGAAGCCGGGTGCCGGGTCGCCGTCGAGGTCGGCGGCGAGGGCCCGCAGGCGCTCCTCGACGGCCGCCTCGCGCTCCCGCACGGACACCCGGCGGGACGCCCCCGCGGCAGCGTGGCGGTCGCTCACCTGGCTCCTCCGGTCGGTCGGTCGGCTCTCGGCCGACCGGGGCAACGACGCCGGGCCGGACGCGTTCCGGCGTGTCCCCCGTCCGGGGTCCCGGGCGTCACCGCAGCCCCTCCGGCAGCAGGGCGGCCAGCCGCCGCACGGCGCGGTGCTGCAGCGCCTTGACCGCGCCGTCCCTCTTGCCCATGACCGCGGCGGTCTCCGCCACCGACAGCCCCTGCAGGAAGCGCAGCGAGATGCACTCCTGCTGCTCGCTGCCCAGCCGGCGGACACAGGCCAGCAGCTGCTCGTTGGTCAGCCGCGCGACGACGACGTCCTCGGGGCCGTCGGTGGCGCGGTCGGCGTCGCGCATGTCCGCGGTGGTGACCTCCAGCCGGAACCGGCTGCTCTTCACGTGGTCGAGGACGAGGTTGCGCGCGATGGTCACCAGCCACGCGCCGACGTCGCGGCCCTGGAACGACAGCGAGTCGATGCGGCGCAGCGCCCGGACGAAGGTCTCGCTGGTGAGGTCCTCGGCCAGCGACCGGTCGCCGACCCGGTGGAGCAGGTAGCGGTGGACCGTCGTCACGTAGTGGTCGTACAGCCGGCCGAACGCCTCGGCGTCCCCGTCCTGGCTGCGGCGCACCAGGCCCCACACGTCGACCCGGTCGGCGGGCAGGACCTGCCCCAGGGCGGCGAGCTCCGCGGCGAGGCCGTCGTCCGCCGGCGCGTCCACGGCCGGGAGGGGGGACGGCCGCTCGTCCACCGGGCGCGACTGCGGCATGCGGGACGTCGACCTCCTCGTCGGCCCACCCGACGGAGGTCCGGCCCCTCGGCGGGTCCCGCGCTGCTGCGGGTCGCCACCCATGGTGACAACACCACTGCGATCCGTCCACGCCAGCGGGCGGAGTGGTACCTGCCGGTACCCTTCTGCGGGACCCGCGTCCGCCCGCAGGAGGTGTCCGTGACAGGGCCGGTGACCGAGCCCCGACCCGGGCCCACGCCCCCGACGGGGCTGGCCGCCCTCGTGCGCGCCGCGGCCGCCCGACGTCCCGACGCGCCGGCGGTGGTCGACGGTGCGACCCGGCTGACCTGGGCCGAGCTCGACGCCCTCGTCGACCGGGCCGCGGCCGGTCTCGCCGCCCGTGGGCTCGCCCGCGGGGACCGGGTGGCCGTGCAGCTGCCCAACGGCGTCGACTGGCTGCGCGCGGTGCTCGGAGCCCTGCGCGCCGGCCTGGTCGTGGTCCCGGTCAATACCGCCTACACCGATCCCGAGCTCGAGCACCTCCTCACCGACTCGGGCGCGTCGCTGCTGGTCGCGGCCGCCGCGCGCGAGCCCCTGGCCGGGGTGGCGGTGGTCGCCGGGCCGCCCGAGGCCGACGGCCCACCGCCTCCGGACGACGACGACCCCGCCGCGCTCGCCCTGCTGGCCTACACCAGCGGCACCACCGGCCGGCCCCGCGGCGCGATGCTGACCGCCGCCGCGCTGCGGGCCAACCAGGAGCAGTGCCTCGCGATGGACCCGCCGCCGGTGCGCCCCGACGACCGGGTGCTGCTGGTCCTCCCGCTGTTCCACCTCTACGGCCTCAACACCGGGTTCGGCCTGGTCGCCGCCACCGGCGCGTGCGCGGTGCTCGTGCCGGCCTTCGACCCGCGCGCCACCCTCGACGTCGTGGAGCGCGAGAGGGTCACCGCCGTCCCCGGGGCGCCGCCGGTGTACCAGGCCTGGCTCGCCGTGGCCGCCGACGAGGGCGGCGACGCGCGGCTGCGCCGGGCCCTGTCGTCGGTGCGCACGGCCTCCTCCGGTGCCGCGCTCCTGCCCGCGGCGACCTGGCGGGCGGTGCGCGACCGCGCCGGCGTGCAGGTGTGGGAGGGGTACGGCCTCACCGAGGCCGGCCCCGTGGTGGCCAGCACGCTGGCCACCGGGCGGGCCAAGCCGGAGTGCATCGGCGGTCCGCTGCCCGGCGTCGAGGTGGCCCTGCGGGAGCCCGGCGGCACCGATGCCGAGGACGGGCCGGGCGAGCTGTGGGTGCGCGGTCCCAACCTCTTCTCCGGGTTCTGGCCCGACGGCGCCGACGGCCCCGGTGACGACGGCTGGCTGGCCACCGGCGACCTCGCCCACCGCGACGCCGACAGCGACCTGCACCTGCTCGACCGCCGCACCGACCTGGTGCTGGTCAGCGGGTTCAACGTCTACCCGGCCGAGGTGGAGCGGGTGCTCGACACCCACCCCGCGGTCGCCGAGAGCGCGGTCATCGGCGTGCCCGATCCGCGCACCGGCGCCGCCGTCGTCGCCGTCGTCGTCCCCGCGCCGGGCGCGGAGGTGGACGCCGCGGAGCTGCGCGCGCACGCCGCCGCGTCGCTGGCCCGGTACAAGGTGCCCTCCTCGGTCGTCGTCCGCCCGGCGCTGCCGCACTCGCTCACCGGCAAGGTGAGCCACGCGCGGCTGCGCGAGCTGGGCCTCCTCGAGGTGACCGCGCCCGACGCGGCGGAGGTGGCGGGGTGACCGGGCCGCCGCTCCGCCTGGAGCTGCTCACCCGGGAGAACTGCCACCTGTGCGTGACGGCGGCCGAGACGCTGGTGCGCATCGCCGCGGAGGCCGGCGTCGGCAGCCGCGAGGTCGACGTCGACGCCGATCCCGAGCTGCAGGCCGAGTACGGCGACCGCGTGCCGGTGGTGCTGCTCGACGGCCGCGAGCACTCCTACTTCACCGTCGACGTGCCCCGGCTGCGCCGCGACCTCGGCCTGACCTGACCTCCGGGCCCGGGCGCAGCTGCCCGGCCGGGTATGGTCTCGGACACAGCGCCACGCATCCGCGCAGGCCGGGCGCCCGTGGGCTCGCCTGCGACTTTGTTCGCGCGTTCACAAGCGGTTACCGTGGCAGTCGCCGGGTGGTCGACCGCCCGGATCCCCGATGTCGCCCGCCCCCCTCGGCTCCCGCCGTCGCCCGGGCGCGACCGCTGTGGAGTAGGCCCGTGATGCAGTCGCGGCCCCGGATCCCGGAGGCCACCGTCGCCCGGCTGGCCGTGTACCTGCGGGTGCTCGGCGGCCTCGCCGACAGCGGTCGCACCACCGTCTCCTCCGGCGAGCTGGCCTCGGCGGCCGGGGTGAACCCGGCCGGGCTGCGCAAGGACCTCTCCCACCTCGGCCCCTGCGGCACCCGCGGCGTCGGCTACGAGGTCGCCACGCTGCGCGACCGCATCGCCGCCGTGCTCGGCATGGAGACCGCGCACGCGTGCGTCCTCGTCGGCATCGGCAACCTCGGCGCGGCGCTGGCCGGGTACGGGGGCTTCGGCAGCCGCGGCTTCGAGTTCGTCGGCCTCTTCGACGCCTCCCCGGCCCGGGTGGGCCAGCGGATCGGGGGCCTGCCGGTGCGGCCGGTGACCGAGCTCGAGGACGTCGTGGCCGCCACCGGAGCGACCATCGGGGTCATCGCGACGCCCGCCGAGGTCGCCCAGCGGGTCGCCGACCGGCTCACCGCGGCCGGGGTGAGGAGCATCTTGAACTTCGCGCCGGTCACGCTCACCGCGCCCGCGGGGGTCGACGTCCGCCAGGTCGACCTCTCCGTCGAGCTGCAGGTCCTGGCCTTCCTGGACAAGCAGCGCGGCGCCGTCCCCGGCACGCCGCTGGACGCCGGCCTCGCGCCCGCCGGGGGGATGGCATGAGCCTGCTCGCCGTCGGCATCAGCCACCGGACCGCGCCGGTCGCGCTGCTCGAGCAGTTCGCGATGACCCGCGACGACCAGGTCAAGGCGCTGCACGAGCTGGTCGGCAGCGACCACGTCAGCGAGGCGCTGGTCCTGGCCACCTGCAACCGGGTCGAGGTCTTCGCCGAGGTCGACCGCTTCCACGGCGGCGTCGCCGAGGTCAGCCGCGTGCTGGCCCGCCAGGCCGGCGCCGGGGTCGAGGAGCTCACCCCGTACGTCACCGTCCACTACGAGGACCAGGCCGTCGCCCACCTGTTCACCGTGGCCGCGGGGCTGGACTCGATGGTCGTCGGCGAGACCCAGGTGCTCGGCCAGCTCCGCGCGGCGTACGCCCTCGCGCAGGAGGAGGGCACGGTCGGCCGCTGCCTGCACCCGGTGGCCCAGCACGCGCTGCGCGTGGGCAAGCGGATCCACTCCGAGACCGGCATCGACCGCGCCGGTGCCTCGCTGGTGACGGTGTCCCTCGACCACGCCGAGGACCGCATCGGCCCGCTCGCCGGCCGTCCGGCGCTGGTCGTCGGCGCCGGCTCCATGGGCGCGCTCGCGGCCAGCACGCTCTCGCGCCGCGGCGCGCTGGTCACCGTCGCCAGCCGCTCGCCGGAGTCCGCTGCCCGCCTGGCGGCCGCCGTCGACGGCGGCACCGCCGAGATGGCCGACCTGCGGACGGCGGTCGCCGACGCCGACGTGCTGGTCACGTGCACCGGCGCCACCGGGCTGGTCGTCGGCACCGACGTCGTCGCGGCCGCGATGGCCGGCCGGGCCGACCGGCCGCTGGCCGTCGTCGACCTGGCCCTGCCGCGCGACGTCGACCCCGGCGTGGCCGCGCTGCCCGGCGTGCACGTCGTCGACCTCGCGCTGCTGCAGGGCGAGCGCTCGGCCACCGGGGGGACCGGGGCGGTCGCCGCCGACGACGTCGCCGCCGCGCACGCGCTCATCGAGGCGGAGACCGCGCTGCTGCGCGCCGAGCGGCAGGCGGCCGCCGTCGCGCCCACCGTCTCGGCGCTGCGCAGCCAGGCCGCCGAGGTGGTCGACGCGGAGCTGCTGCGCCTGGCGGCCCGGCTGCCCGACCTCGACGCCCGCGCGCGCAGCGAGATCGCCCGCACCGTGCGCCGCGTCGTCGACAAGCTGCTGCACGAGCCGACCGTCCGGGTCAAGGAGCTGGCCAGCACCCCCGGCGGCGTCGACTACGCCGACGCCCTGCGCGCGCTGTTCGGCCTGGGTCTCGACGCCGAGGTGCCCGCCGACGGCCCGCGGCTGGCCGAGGCGGTCGCCGTCGACCCCGACGAGCTGCGTCCCGGAGGCGGATCGTGACCTCCCAGACCACCGCGACGCTGCGGCTGGGCACCCGCGCCAGCCAGCTGGCCCGCACCCAGTCGCAGACCGTCGCCGACGCGCTGACCGCCGCCAGCGGCGTGCCGGTCGAGCTGGTGCACATCAGCACCGAGGGCGACCGCTCGGCCGCGGCCATCGCCCAGCTCGGCGGCACCGGCGTCTTCGTCACCGCCATCCGGCAGGCGCTGCTCGAGGGCACCGTCGACGTCGCCGTGCACAGCTACAAGGACCTGCCCACCGCGCCCGAGCCCGGGCTGGTGCTCGCCGCCGTCCCGCCGCGGGAGGACCCCCGCGACGCGCTGGTCGCCCGCGACCGGCTGACCCTCGGCGAGCTGCCGCCCGGCGCCCGCGTGGGCACCGGGGCGCCGCGCCGCATGGCGCAGCTGCGCGCGCTGGGCCTGGGCCTGGAGGTCGTGCCGATCCGCGGCAACGTCGACACCCGGATGGCCCGCGTCGTCCCGGGCGACCTCGACGCCGTCGTCCTCGCCCGCGCCGGGCTGGCCCGGCTGGGCCGGCTCGACGCGGTCACCGAGGTGCTCGACCCGCTGCAGGTGCTGCCCGCGCCCGCGCAGGGCGCGCTGGCCGTCGAGTGCCGCGCCGACGACGAGCGCACCCTGCAGCTGCTCGCCGCCCTCGACGACCCCGGCACCCGCGCCGCCGTGCTCGCCGAGCGGACCACGCTCGCCGCGCTCGAGGCCGGGTGCAGCGCCCCGGTCGCCGCGCACGCCGAGCTGGCCGAGGGCGACGACGGTCCCGAGCTGTACCTGCGCGCGTCGGTCACCGCGATCGACGGCAGCGACGGCGTCCGCGGCTCGGTGACCGGCCCGGTCGGCGACGCCGAGCGGCTGGGCCGCGAGCTCGCCGCCGACCTGCTCGACCGCGGCGCCGCCGCGCTCGTGGCGGCCTCCCGGTGACCCGCCGGGCCCACCCGGCCGGGCGGTACGCCCCGGCCCCCTCGACCCCCGCACACGCCCACCCCAGGGCCACGACACCAACAAGGACCAGGAGCTCGTGATGACGCGCTTCCGCAAGACCCCAGGCCGCGTCGTCTTCGTCGGCGCCGGCCCCGGCGACCCCGGCATGCTCACCGCCCGGGCCACGGCCGCACTGGCCGAGGCCACGGTCGTGCTGGTCGACCCGGACGTCCCCGCCACCCTCACCGACGCCGTCCGCGACGGCCGCCCGGGCCTCGAGCCGGCCCCGGTCAGCGGCGAGCCGGCCGACGTCGCCAAGGGCGCCGTCGCCGCGGCGAAGAACGGCGACGTCGTCGTCCGGCTGGTCGCCGGCGACCCCTACACCTCCGAGCACGCGGTCAAGGAGGTGCTGGCCGTCGCCCGCACGTCGGTGCCCTTCGACGTGGTGCCCGGCGTCGCCCCGGCCACCGCGGTGCCGGCCTTCGCCGGCGTCGCCCTCGGCGGCACCTCGCTGACCGCCGACCTGCGCGACGGCGACGTCGACCTGCCCGCGTTGGCCGCCGCGGCCGCCGCCCTCGCCGCGCCCGTGGTGCTGCAGGCCGGCGCCGAGCAGCTCCCCGACGCCGCGGCGCGGCTGGTCGAGGGCGGCCTGTCCGGCAGCACCCCGGTCGTGGTGACCGCGGGCGGCTCGGGCACCGGCCAGAAGAGCGTCGTCGCCAAGCTGGCCGCCGTCGCCGAGAAGACCGCCGACCTCGGCGGCCTCACCGGCCCGGTCGTGGCCACCGTGGGCTCGGCCGTCGACAAGCGCGGCAAGCTCTCCTGGTGGGAGAGCCGGCCGCTGTTCGGCTGGCGGGTGCTGGTGCCGCGCACCAAGGACCAGGCCGGCGACATGAGCGAGCGGCTGCGGGCCTACGGCGCGGTGCCGGTCGAGGTGCCCACCATCGCCGTCGAGCCGCCGCGCAGCGCCGCCCAGATGGACCGGGCGATCAAGGGCCTGGTCACCGGCCGCTACGGCTGGATCGTGTTCACCTCGGCCAACGCCGTGCGCGCGGTCCGGGAGAAGTTCGCCGAGCTCGGCCTCGACGCGCGGGCCTTCGCCGGTGTGAAGGTCGCCTGCGTCGGCGAGCAGACCGCCGACGCGGTGCGGGCCTTCGGCATCGTGCCCGAGCTCGTGCCGAGCGGCGCGCAGTCCAGCGAGGGCCTGCTGGCCGACTTCCCCGAGTACGACGACGTCCTCGACCCGATCAACCGGGTGCTGCTGCCGCGCGCCGACATCGCCACCGAGACCCTCGCCGCGGGCCTGCAGGAGCGCGGCTGGGAGGTCGACGACGTCACCGCCTACCGGACCGTGCGGGCCGCGCCGCCGCCGGCGCCGGTGCGCGAGGCGATCAAGGGCGGCGGCTTCGACGCGGTGTGCTTCACCTCGTCGAGCACGGTCCGCAACCTGGTCGGCATCGCCGGCAAGCCGCACGCCAAGACCGTCGTCGCGGTGATCGGCCCGGCCACCGCGGCCACCGCGCAGGAGTTCGGCCTGCGCGTGGACGTCCAGCCCGAGACCGCCGCGGTCGGCCCGCTGGTCGACGCGCTGGCCGAGTTCGCCGAGGCCCGGCGCGCGGAGGCCGGGCAGTGAGCCCGGCGCAGGGCGGGTCGAGCCCGGGCTTCGCCCGCGGGCGCCGGCTGCGGTCGACGCCCGCCCTGCGCCGGCTCACCGCCCAGACCCGGGTGGCCCCGGCCGACCTGGTGCTGCCGGTGTTCGTCAAGGAGGGCATCGACGAGCCGGTGCCGGTCGGCTCGATGCCCGGCGTCGTCCAGCACACGCTGGACTCGCTGCGGAAGACCGCGCACGAGGCGGCCGAGGCCGGCGTCGGCGGGCTGGTCCTGTTCGGCGTCCCCGCGGAGAAGGACGAGGCCGGCTCGCAGGCCGACGCCGCCGACGGGATCGTCAACGTGGCGCTGCGCCGGCTGCGCGAGGACCTCGGCGACGAGCTGGTGCTCATCGCCGACCTGTGCCTGTGCGAGTACACCTCGCACGGGCACTGCGGGCTGGTCACCCCGGCGGGCGTCGTCGACAACGACCCCACCCTGGACCGCTACGCGTCGGTGGCCATCGCCCAGGCGCAGGCCGGCGCCCACGTCGTCGCCCCCAGCGGGATGATGGACGGGCAGGTGGCCGCGATCCGCCGGGCGCTCGACGGCGCGGCGTACACCGAGACGCCGATCCTGGCCTACGCCGCCAAGTACGCCTCGGGCTTCTACGGCCCGTTCCGCGAGGCGGCCGAGGGCGCGCCGCAGTTCGGCGACCGCTCGACCTACCAGATGGACCCGCCCAACGCCGACGAGGCGCTGCGCGAGGTGGCCCAGGACCTGGCGGAGGGCGCCGACGCCGTCATGGTGAAGCCCGCGCTGCCCTACCTGGACGTCGTGGCGCGGGTCGCCGACGCCGTCGACGTCCCGGTCAGCGCCTACCAGGTCAGCGGCGAGTACGCGATGGTCGAGGCGGCCGCCCGCAACGGCTGGATCGACCGCGAGCGCGCCATCCTCGAGACGCTCACCGCCATCCGGCGGGCCGGCGCCGGCCAGGTGCTGACCTACTGGGCGGTCGAGGCCGCGCACCTGCTGCGCCGGTGACGCACGTCGAGCCCGGCGGCTCCTGGCGGCCGTTCTGGCTGACCGCCGCCGCGCTCGCCGTCCTCGGCGCCCTCGACGTGGTGCTGCCCGGGCCCGGCCTGCCGCCGCCGGCCTGGGCGCTCGTCGCGCTGGCCGCGCTCGGCGTCGCCGCGGCCCTGTGCTCGGCCGCCCGCCGGGTGTGGACGGTCCGGGTGCAGGGCGGCGGTCCCGACGGCGCGCTGTCGGTGGGCCGCGAGCGGGTGCCGCTGGCCGACGTCGACGCCGCCCACCTGCGCGCCGTACGCGAGGGGACGGCGGGCGTCGATGCCGGCGCACCCGTCCTCGGCGGCGGCTGGTCGGTGCCCCGCGGGCGCACCGGCCTGCCGCTGCGGCTCGCCGACGGCCGCACCGTGCTGGTGCCCACCCGCGACCCCGCCGCCCTCACCGGTGCCCTGCTCGCCGCCCTGCCGGGGAGTGGCACGTCACAGGCCGCCGACCCCGACGCCGCCGACGGGCTCCCGGGCGGCAGGGGGACACTGGGGCCGTGACCTCGCTGGACACCACCCGGTACGACTACGCGGCACCCGTCTCCGCGGACCTGTTCGCCCGCGGGAAGCGCGTCACCCCCGGCGGCGTCAACTCGCCGGTGCGCGCCTTCCGCGCCGTCGGTGGCACCCCGCGGTTCATGGCGCAGGGCTCGGGCCCGTGGCTCACCGACGCCGACGGCCGCCGCTACGTGGACCTGGTGGCCTCCTGGGGCCCGATGATCCTCGGCCACGCCCACCCGGCCGTGGTCGAGGCGGTCACCGCCGCAGCCCGCCGCGGCTTCTCCTTCGGCACCCCCACCGAGGGTGAGCTGGAGCTGGCCGAGGAGATCATCGACCGGATGCCCCCGGTGGAGCGGGTGCGGCTGGTCAACTCCGGCACCGAGGCGGTGCTCTCGGCGGTCCGGCTGGCCCGCGGCGCCACCGGCCGCCCGCTGGTGGTCAAGTTCGCCGGCTGCTACCACGGCCACGTCGACGCGCTGCTGGCCTCGGCAGGTTCCGGCGTGGCCACCCTCGGCCTGCCCGACACCCCCGGCGTCACCACCGGCGCGGCCGCCGACACGATCGTGCTGCCCTACAACGACGTCGCCGCCGTCGAGGCGGTCTTCGCCGAGCGGGGCGCCGAGATCGCGGTCGTGGTCAGCGAGGCCGCCCCGGGCAACATGGGCGTCGTCCCGCCGCGGGAGGGCTTCAACGCGGAGCTGCGCCGGATCACCGCCGAGCACGGCGCGCTGCTGCTGCTCGACGAGGTGATGACCGGCTTCCGGGTCTCGCGCTCGGGCTGGTACGGCCTCGACCCCGTCGACGCCGACCTGTTCACCTTCGGCAAGGTCATGGGCGGGGGGCTGCCGGCGGCGGCGTTCGGCGGGCGTGCCGACCTCATGGAGCAGCTGGCGCCGACCGGGCCGGTCTACCAGGCCGGCACGCTGGCCGGGAACCCCGTCGCCGTCGCCGCCGGGCTGACCACGCTGCGGCACTGCACCGACGACGTCTACGCCCGCTGCGACCGGGTCGCGGTCACCCTGCGCGGCGCGACCAGCGCGGCACTGTTCGCCGCCGGCGTCCCGCACCGGGTGCAGCAGGCCGGCTCGATGTTCTCCGTCTTCTTCGTGCCCGACGAGCGGCAGGTGCGCGACTACGACGACGCCCGCACCCAGGACACCGCGGCGCACCGCGCGTTCTTCCACGAGATGCTCGCCCGCGGCGTGTACCTGCCGCCGTCGGCGTTCGAGTCCTGGTTCGTCAGCGCCGCGCTCGACGACGAGGCCGTGCAGCGGGTGCTCGACGCGCTGCCCGCCGCCGCCCGCGCGGCCGCGGCCGCCGACCCCGCCGACGCGCCGTCCGACGCCGAGTCGAAGGACGCCCAGGAGCTGCAGCCCTGATGGAGACCACCGTCGTCCACCTGCTCCGCCACGGGGAGGTGCACAACCCCGACGGCGTCCTCTACGGCCGCCTGCCGGGCTACCGGCTGTCCCCCGCCGGGGAGGTGATGGCCGAGCGCGCCGCCGAGTGGCTGACCGGCCGCGGCGTCACCCACCTGTACTCCAGCCCGCTCGAGCGGGCCCGGCAGACCGCCGCCCCCGTCGCCGAGGCGCTGGACCTGCCGGTCGCCGTCGACGACCGGCTGATCGAGGCCGGCAACGCCTTCCAGGGCCTGCGGGTCGCCGGCGGCCGCGGCGTGTTCCGGACGCCGGCGCACTGGTGGAAGCTGCGCAACCCGGTGCGGCCGTCCTGGGGCGAGCCCTACGTGGAGATCGCCGCGCGGATGCTGCTCGCCGTGGAGGCCGCCCGCGACGCCGCACGGGGGGCCGCCGCCGTCTGCGTCAGCCACCAGCTGCCGATCTGGACGCTCCGGCTGCACCTGGAGGGCCGCCGGTACACCCACGACCCGCGCCGCCGGCAGTGCGGGCTGGCCAGCGTCACGTCGGTGACCTACGACGGCGACGAGGTCACGCGGATCGACTACGCGGAGCCGGCCGGCGCCACCGACCCCGACGCGGTGCCCGGCGCATGACCACCCCACGGGAACGCTCCGCTGGCGCTCCACGTCCCCGCGGGGGCCCCGGGAGGCGGCTGCTGCCCGCCGCGGCCGCGGCGCTCGCCCTCCTCGCCGGCTGCTCGACCGGCGAGGGCCGGGCCGACGTCACCAACGGCGGCGAGTACCGGTTCGTGGCGGCCACCCCGGCCGGCGAGGTGATCCCCGAGACCGAGCGCGCCCCGGCCCCCGACTTCGGCGGCACGCTGCTCGGCGGTGGCGACTGGACCTCCGACGAGCTGGCCGGGCAGGTCGCCGTCCTCAACTTCTGGGGGTCGTGGTGCCCGCCCTGCCGGGTGGAGACGCCGGAGTTCCAGGAGGTCTACGCCGAGGTCCGCGACGAGGGTGTGGCCTTCCTCGGCCTGAACGTCAAGGAGGTCGACGAGCAGTTCGCGCAGGCGTTCGTCGACAGCCAGGGCATCGAGTTCCCCTCGCTCTACGACCCCGCCGGCGAGGTCGCGCTCGCCTTCCGGGACTACCCCGCCACCGCGATCCCGTCCACGATCGTCCTCGACCGCGACGGCCGGGTGGCGGCCGTCTACACCGGCGCGGTCGCGCAGGACGACCTGCGCGCCGTGGTCGACCGGCTGCTCGGGGAGGGCTGAGGTGGGGCAGGAGTTCGCCGCGCTGGTCACCGACGGCCCGCTGCTCGTGGCCGCGGCCGTCGCGGCGCTGGTCGGGCTGGTCAGCTTCGCCTCGCCCTGCGTGCTGCCGCTGGTGCCCGGCTACCTGTCCTACGTCACCGGTCTGGTCGGCAGCGGGGTGCGGTCCACCGCGCCGGCACCGACCGGTGACGGCGCCACCGCGGGTGCCACCGCGGGTGCCACCGCCACCGCCGTCCGCACCGACGAGCGCTCCCCGCGCGGGCGGATGGTGCTCGGCGCGCTGCTGTTCGTCCTCGGCTTCACCGCGGTCTTCGTCGCCGTGGGCACCGCCTTCGGCGGCCTGGGCCGGCTGCTGGTCCAGTACGACGACGTCATCACCCGCGTCATGGGCGTCGTCGTCATCGTCGTCGGCCTGGCCTTCCTCGGGCGGCTGCCGTTCCTGCAGCGCACCGCGCGGCTCTCGGTGCGCCCGGCCGCCGGGCTCGCGGGCGCGCCGCTGCTCGGCGTCGTCTTCGGCCTGGGCTGGACGCCGTGCCTGGGCCCGACGCTGTCGGCGGTCTACTCGCTGGCCTACACCGAGGCCACCGCCGGCCGCGGCGCGCTGCTGTCGGTGGCGTACTGCCTGGGGCTCGGGATCCCGTTCGTGCTCGTCGCCCTCGGCGCCCGCTGGGCGGTCGGGGCGACGGCGTTCCTGCGCCGGCACGCCCGTGCGGTCACCCGCTTCGGCGGCGCGGTGCTGGTCGTGGTCGGGTTGCTGCTGCTGACCGGGGCCTGGACCGAGATGATGGCGTGGCTGCGCTCCTGGCTGGCCGTCACCGGGCTGGGGGAGTCGCCGCTGTGACCACCACCGCCCCGCCCCGGCAGGCCCCGGCCCCGCCGCCGCCCGCGCGCCCGTCCGCCGCCCGCCGGCTCGGCGGGTTCGCGCTGCGCCAGTGGCGCCGGCTCACCGCCATGCGCACGGCGATCGTGCTGCTGTTCCTGCTCGCGCTCGCGGCCATCCCCGGCTCGCTGCTGCCGCAGCGCTCGCTGTCGCAGAGCGCCGTCGGCCAGTACTTCGCCGACCACCCGACGCTCGCGCCGCTGCTGGACCGGCTGTACCTGTTCGACGTCTTCAGCTCGCCGTGGTTCGCCGCGGTGTACCTGCTGCTGTTCGTCTCGCTCATCGGCTGCGTGCTGCCGCGCGCCCTGGAGCACGCCCGCGCGCTGCGCACCCCGCCGCCCCCGGCGCCGCGCCGGCTGACCCGGCTGCCCGACTCCACGCAGCTGCCCACGCCGCTGCCGGCCGCCGACGCCCTCGACGCCGTCGAGGAGGAGCTGCGGGTGCGCCGCTACCGCGTCGTCCGCCGCGAGCGCGGGGGCGTCGCCGAGCTCTCGGCCGAGAAGGGGTTGCTCAAGGAGACCGGCAACCTGGTGTTCCACCTGGCCCTCGTCGGTCTGCTGCTCGGCCTGGCCGGGGGCAAGCTGTGGGGCTACGAGGGCAGCATCCTGGTCACCGAGGGCCAGCGGTTCTGCAACGCGTTCCAGCAGTACGACACCTACTCCGCCGGGGCGCTGGTCGACAGCGGTGACCTCACCCCGCTGTGCGTCGGCCTCGAGGACTTCCGCGCGGAGTACGAGGAGGACCTCACCGCCGCGTCGTTCACCGCCGACATCACCTACGGCGCGCCGGGCGAGGAGGGCCGGCCGACGACGATCGGCGTCAACGACCCGCTGCGCGTCGACGGCGACCGCGTCTACGTGACCGGCCACGGCTTCAGCCCCCGGTTCACCGTGACGCTGCCCGACGGCACCGCCTTCGACGACGTCTCCGCGCCGTTCCTCCCCACCGAGCAGTCGACGATGGCCAGCGAGGGCGCCCTCAAGCTCCCCGACCTCGGCGCCGGGGCGGAGGACCAGCTCGCGCTGCAGGGCTTCTTCGCCCCCACCGGCCTGGTGCAGGGCGGCATCCTCACCTCCATCGACCCCCGGCCCCTCGCACCGCAGGTCGCGATCGTGGCCTTCCAGGGCTACCTCGGCCTCGACTCCGGGCTGCCGCAGTCGGTGTACTCCCTGGACGCCTCGCAGATCGAGCGCGGCCGGCTGGCGGAGGTCGGCCGGGCGAACCTGTCGGTGGGGGAGTCGCTGACGCTGCCCGACGGGACGACGGTGACCTTCACCGGCTACTCGCAGTTCGCGGCGATGCAGTTCTCGCACGACCCCGGCCAGCTGTGGGTGCTCGGCGCCGCCGTCGCGGTGCTGGCCGGCCTGCTGGGCATGCTGCTGCTGCGCCGCGAGCGCCTCTTCGCCCGCGCCACCGCCGCGCCCAGCGGCGGTAGCGTGCTCGACGTCGGGGCGCTGACCCGTGGCAGCGGCGACGGCGCGCCGCGGTTCGCGGCCCTCACCGACGACCTGCGGGCGGTCCTCGCCGCCCGTGCCCCGACCCACGACGTGACCCGCACCCCGCCCGACGGCGGGGCCGCACCGGAGACCGGAGGCGCACCCGCGTGACCGCCGACCAGCTGTCCGCCCTGTCGGACACCCTGTTCTCGACCAGCGTCGGTCTCTACTCGCTGGCCGTCGTCGCCTTCTGTGCCCAGCTGGCCTTCGGCCGCCGCCCGGCCCGGGAGCGGGCACTGGTCGGCGCCGGCGCCGCCGGGGACGCCGGCGGCCCGGCCGAGGGCGGGGCGTCCCGGGCCGGCGCGCTGCCCGACGACCCCGCGCCGGTGCGCCGCTGGGGCCGGGTGGCGATGCTGCTCACCGCCGCCGGCGCGCTCACCCACACCGGCGTCCTCGTCGCCCGCGGGCTGGCCACCGACCGGCTGCCCTGGGGCAACATGTACGAGTTCGCGACCGCGGTCGTGCTCGTCGCCGTCGTGGCCTTCCTGGTGCTCGCGCTGCGCTCGCCCGGCCTGCGGCACCTGGGCCTGTTCGTGCTGGCGCCGGTGGTGCTCAGCATGGTCGCGATCGGGCTGTTCCTCTACGTCGAGAGCGGCCCGCTGGTGGCCGCGCTGCGGTCGAGCTGGCTGGCCGTGCACGTGACGACGGCGATCCTCGGCTTCGGCATCTTCTTCGTCAGCGGCATCGCCAGCGTCCTGTACCTGGTGCGCTCGCGGTACGAGGCCCGCGGCGGCGACGTCTCCGACGCCCGGATCGTGGGCCGGATGCCGTCGGCCGCCTCGCTGGACCGGGTCGCCCACCGCACCGCGGTCTTCGGCTTCCCGATCTGGACCTTCGCCGTCATCGCCGGTGCCATCTGGGCCGAGAGCGCCTGGGGCCGCTTCTGGGGCTGGGACCCCAAGGAGACCTGGGCCTTCATCGCCTGGGTGGTCTACGCCGCCTACCTGCACGCCCGCACGACCGCCGGCTGGCGGGGCAGCCCCGCGGCCTGGGTCAACGTCGTCGGCCTGGCGGTCATGGTGTTCAACCTGCTGTACGTGAACATGGTGTCCACCGGGCTGCACAGCTATGGCGGGGTCGACTGAATCGCGTCCCATCCACCTCCCAGACCCCTCCCACCCCTCCTGCAGGGGGTGTGGACGGCCACGGCGGGGGTCGCGTGCTCCACTTGACGCCATGACCGCACGCACGGGGGGCTCACGCACAGGAGGCTGCTGTGGGTAGGCACACCGCCGCCGACGGCGCAGGGACCGACCCGATCGTCGCCGCGGCACTCGCCCGCCAGGAGCCCGCCGCCGCGGGCACCCGTCACGCCTCCGCTGCCGACGAGGGCACCGAGGAGGGCACCGAGAGCGGCCTGGGCTGGCCCGGGGACACCACCACCGGCGGCGGCCTGGGCTGGCCCGGGTCCCTGGACGAGGTCCTCCGCGAGACCGCCCGGATGGACGCCGTCCCCGACGTCCCCCGGGCCGGAGCGGCCGGGGACGTCGCACCGGACGAGGCAGGTCCAGAGGCGGGGGCGGAGCTCGGGGCGCCGACCCGGCGCGGCTGGCGGCGGGTGTTCGGCGGCTCCGCCGCCTAGGAGCCGTGCACTTCCGCGGAAGCGCGCGAGAGGGGCGTCGCGAGGGTCAGGCGGGGGAGCCGTCGTCGCGGCGGACGCGGCGGCCGAGCTCGCGCAGGAACTCCGGGTCGTCGTCGGGAGCCACCGGACGGGTGGCACGCGACGGGCGCGGGCGGCGGGCCGGCCGCGGCGGGCGCACGGCACCGCCGGCGGCGGCGGTCGCCCGCAGGACCAGCACGACCACGGCCACGGCGACCACCAGCAGCACCACGAACGCCACCTGGCGCACCCCCTCGGATCGGGCCTCACCGCCACTGTACGACCGCTGGGATACTGGCGGTGCCGCGCGGGACGCGCGCCCGCGCAGACCCCCGCCCCGTCCGGATGGAGCCCGACATCGACGCCGTCGACCGGCAGCTGATCGACCTGCTGCGCGCAAACGGCCGGGCCAGCTACGCCGAGCTCGCCCGCCAGGTCGGCCTGTCCGCCCCGGCGGTGCACGAGCGGGTCGGCAAGCTCGAGGCGGCCGGGACCATCACCGGCTACCGCGCGGTCGTCGACCCCGTCGCGCTCGGGCTCGACGTCACCGCGCTGGTCGGCGTCATCGAGAGCGACTCGGTCGACGACAACGGCGTCGAGGCGGCGCTGCGCGCGATGCCCGAGGTGGAGGACTGCTGGCGGGTGGCCGGCAGCGAGGCCTTCGTGCTCAAGGTGCGGGTGACCGACATCCCGGCACTGGAGGCGGCGATCAACGCGTTGAACAGGATCGAGGGCGTCGCCCGGACCCGCACCACCGTGGTGCTGTCGACGAAGTGGGAGGGCCGTCATGGCTGAGCAGGAGCGCACGCCGGTCACGCCGGTGGGCCCGGACGGGCGGCCCGCGGTGCGGCCGAGGGTGCTGCCCTGGCTGCTCGTGCACACCATCGGGCGGCTGGCCGTCTTCGCGCTGCTGACCGTGGTGCTGTGGATGGTGGGCCTCGACCTCTGGTCGGGCCTGCTGTTCGGCCTGCTGCTGTCGATGCCGGTGTCGTACTTCCTGCTGCGCCGCTCCCGCGAGCAGCTCAGCGTCGCGCTGGTCATGCGCTCGGAGGAGAAGCGCCGCGCCAAGGAGGAGTTCCGCGCCCGGCTCTCCGGCGACGCCGCCTGACCCGCGGAGAGGGTCAGCCCGACAGGGCGAGGCCGGTGGCGAGCAGCACCCCGGTGGCCAGCGTGAGCAGCCCGGTGGCCTGCAGCGCCGCGATGAGCGCCGGCCCGCGGCCACCCGAGAGCACGACCCGCGACGGCGGCACCGCCAGCGGGGCCGCCAGCAGCGCCAGCAGGGCCCACGGCCGGACGACGCCGATCGCGACGACGACGGCGAACGCCCCGGCCAGCAGCCCGACGTAGAGCAGGCGGGTGGCACGGTCGCCCAGCAGCACCGCCAGCGTCCGCTTGCCCACGACCGCGTCCCCGGCGATGTCGCGCAGGTTG
The DNA here is from genome assembly GCF_054050255.1 of Geodermatophilus sp. SYSU D00700. Lineage (NCBI taxonomy): Bacteria > Bacillati > Actinomycetota > Actinomycetes > Geodermatophilales > Geodermatophilaceae > Geodermatophilus > Geodermatophilus sp. SYSU D00700. The sequence goes on from NZ_JBJGZA010000009.1 coordinate 72,620, forward strand.
TTGACCACCAGCAGCGCCACCGACAGCAGCCCGACGGGCACCGCGGCCGCCAGCGCCAGCCCCTCGACCCGGCCGGTCTGCGCGAACGTCGTCCCCGCGACGGCGACCAGGCCGAAGAACACGAAGACGAACACCTCGCCCAGCGCCCGGTAGCCGTAGGGCAGCGGGCCGCCGGTGTAGGTCCACGCGGCCGCGATGCAGACCGCCCCGACGGCGACCAGCCACCAGCTCGACAGCGCGGCGAGGACCAGCCCGGCGACGCCCGCGACGGCGAAGGCGAGCAGCGCGGCGGCGAGCACCTGGCGAGCCGGTGCGGCGCCCGAGCCCACCAACCGCATCGGGCCGACCCGGTCGGCGTCGGTGCCGCGCTTCCCGTCGGAGTGGTCGTTGGCGTAGTTCACCGCCACCTGCAGGGCGAGGGCGACCAGCAGCGCCAGCAGCGCCGGCACGGGCCGGAACCCGTCGAGCGCGGCGGCGGCGCCGGTGCCGACGAGCACGGGCGCCAGCGCCGCGGGCAGGGTGCGCGGCCGGGCGCCGGCCACCCACTGCGCGGGCGTGGCCATCAGCGGCCGCCGGCCAGCGCGGCCGCCAGGCCGCGGCGGTCGGGCTTGCCGGTGTGCAGGGTGGGCACCGCGTCGACCAGGTGCAGCTCCCGCGGGGCGCTGGGCCTGCCGAGCCGTTGCGCCACCCACGGCCGCAGCGTCGCGAGGTCCGGGCTGGTCCCCGCGGCCGGGACGACGGCGGCCACCACCCGCTGCCCCCACTCCTCGTCGGGCCGGCCGAAGACGACGGCGTCGGCGACGTCGGGGTGCTCGCGCAGCACGCCCTCGACCGCCTGCGGCGCGACGTTCACCCCGCCGCTGACCACCACGTCGTCGAGCCGGCCGGTGACGGTCAGCCGCCCGTCCGGCCCGGTCGACCCCGCGTCGCGGGTGCGGAACCAGCCGCCGGCGAAGGCCTCCGCCGTCGCGCCCGGGTCGCGGCGGTAGCCCAGGGCCAGCACGGGACCGGCGATGGCGACGCCGTCGTCCTCGACCCGGACCCGGACACCGTCGAGCGGGACGCCGTCGTAGACGCAGCCGCCGCACGTCTCGGTCATCCCGTAGGTGGTCACCACGGCCACGCCCTCCCGGCGGGCCCGGGCCAGCAGGGCGGGGTCAGTGGCCGCGCCGCCCACCAGGACGGCGTCGAGGGCGCGCAGCGCGCCGGGCTCCGAGTCGAGGTACCGGCGCAGCTGGGTGGGCACCAGCGAGGCGTACCGGCGGCCGGCGGGCATCCGCGCGACCGCGGCGGCGAGGGGCTCGCCCGGCGCGAGGACCGTGGGCGCGGTGCCGGCCAGGGCCGACCGGACCAGCACCTGCAGCCCGGCGACCGCCGACACCGGCAGCGCGAGCAGCCAGGCGCCGGGTCCGCCGAGCCGGTCGGCGGTGGCGCCGGCCGAGGCCCGCAACGCCGCCGCGGACAGCAGCACCCCGCGGCCGCCGCCGGTGGAGCCGGAGGTGACGACGACGACGTCGGCGCCGTCCTCCAGCGGCTCGTCCGGCGCGAGGACCGCGCGGGCGGCCGCGGCGGCGGGACCCGACGGGAGGACGGCCACCGGCGGACCGCCGTCGAGGGCCGCGCGGACGGCGGGCAGCACGGTGCGCAGCACGCCGTCGGGATCGTCCGGCGCGGGGAGGACGGTCAGCTGCCGGGGCACGTCGAACCAGGGTACGAGGCGCGCGATCTACGCTGGCGGGCGTGATCACCGCCGCCCTCCCGCCGGGGATCGAGGAGGCGGCGGTGTGGTCGGTGCCGATGCGCACCCGCTTCCGCGGCATCGACGTGCGCGACGGCGTCCTGGTGCGCGGCCCGGCCGGCTGGGGCGAGTTCTCGCCCTTCTGGGACTACGGCACCGTCGAGAGCCGCCGCTGGTGGCCGGCCGCCGCCGAGGCCGCGCTGCACGGCTGGCCGGCGCCGCTGCGCGACGCGGTGCCGGTGAACGTGACCGTGCCCGCGGTGGGCCCCGAGCGGGCGCGCGCGATCGTGGTGGCGTCGGGCTGCCGGACGGCGAAGGTCAAGGTGGCCGAGCCCGGGCAGACGCCGGCCGACGACCTCGCCCGCGTGGAGGCCGTCCGCGACGCGCTCGGCCCGTCCGGCGCGCTCCGGGTCGACGCCAACGCCGCCTGGGACGTCGACACCGCGGCCGCCCGCATCCGGGAGCTCGACCGGGTCGGCCTCGAGTACGTCGAGCAGCCGTGCGCGACGCTCGACGAGCTGTGCGCGCTGCGCCGGCGGATCGACGTCCGGATCGCCGCCGACGAGGCCGTCCGGCGCGCCGGCGACCCGCTCGCGGTCGACCTGCGCGGGGCCTGCGACGTCGTCGTCCTCAAGGTGCAGCCGCTGGGCGGTGTGCGCGCGGCGCTGCGGGTCGCCGAGGCGCACGGGCTGCCGTGCGTCGTGTCCTCGGCCCTGGAGTCCTCGGTGGGCCTCGCGGCGGGCGTCGCGCTGGCCGCCGCGCTGCCCGAGCTGCCCTTCGCCTGCGGCCTGGCCACCGCAGCGCTGCTCGACGGCGACGTGAGCGGCGATCCGCTGGTGCCCGTCGACGGCGCGCTGCCGGTGCGGGCGGTGGTGCCCGACCGGCGGGCCGCCGTGGCCGCGCCGGACGACGTGACCGCCCGGTGGTCGGCGCGGCTCACCGCGGTGCTCGCCGCGTGAACCCCTCCACCGCGCTGGCCCGCGTGCTGGTCGACGAGCTGGTCCGCGGCGGGGTCCGCGACGCCGTCCTCGCCCCCGGCTCGCGCTCGGCCCCGGTCGCGCTCGCGCTCGCCGCCGCCGAGCGGGCCGGTGCCGTGCGGCTGCACGTGCGCATCGACGAGCGGACCGCCTCCTTCCTCGCCCTCGGCCTGGCGCGCGCCTCCGGCCGCCCGGTGCCGGTGCTCACCACCTCCGGGACGGCGACCGCGCATCTGCACGCCGCGGTGCTCGAGGCCGACGTCAGCGGCGTCCCGCTGCTCGCGCTCACCGCCGACCGGCCGCCGGAGCTGCGGTCCACCGGTGCCAACCAGACGATCGAGCAGCCCGGCCTCTACGGCGGCGCGGTGCGCTGGGCGGCCGACGTCGGGGTGCCCGAGGCCGGGCGGGAGGCCGCGCAGAACCGCTACTGGCGCTCGGTGGTGTCGCGGGCGCTGCTGTCGGCCACCGGCGCCTTGTCCGGCGACCCCGGCCCCGTGCAGCTGAACCTGTCCTTCCGGGACCCGCTGCTGCCCGACGGGGAGCCCGGCCCGCTCGATGGCCCGTGGGCCGGTCGCGCCGGCGGTGCCCCGTGGACGGCCGGGGCGCCCGCGCCCGTCCCGGCCGGTCCGGTCGGGGACGGGCCGCGCACCCTCGTGGTGGCCGGCGACGGACCACCCGCGGCCGGCCGGGCCTGGGCCGCCGGGGCCGCTGCTTCGGGCTGGCCGGTGGTCGCCGAGCCCAGCGGCGGCGCGTGGACCGGCGACGCCGTCCGCGGCGGGGCGCTGCTGCTCGGCGTCCCCGCCTGGCTGGACACGCACCGGCCCGAGCGGGTCGTGGTGGTCGGCCGGCCCACGCTGTCGCGGCCGGTGTCGGCGCTGCTCGCCGACCCGCGGGTGCGGGTCGAGACGGTCGCGGCGACCCCGCGCTGGCCCGACGCGGGCCGGTCGAGCGCGCTGGTCTCGCGGGCCGCCCCGCCCGCCGGGCCGCCGTCGGACCCCGGACGGGCCGGGGCGTGGACCGGGGCGTGGGCCGGGGCCTGGTCCGACGCCGCCGCCCGCGTCGGGACCGCCGTCGACGCGCTGCTCGACGCCGCGCCGGGCCTCACCGCCGCCCGCCTGGCCCGCGACGTCGTCGCCGCGCTGCCGGCCGGGGCGCTGCTGGTGCTCGGCTCCTCGACGCCGGTGCGCGACGTCGACCGCCTCGCCGTGCCGCGCGGCGACGTCGCCGTGCTGGCCAACCGCGGGGTGGCCGGCATCGACGGGACCGTCTCGACCGCGGTCGGGGCGGCGCTGGCGCACGGCGGCCCGACGGTGGCGCTCCTGGGCGACCTGACGTTCCTGCACGACCTGCAGGGCCTGCTCACCGGCGAGGGCGAGCCGCGTCCGGACCTCACGCTCGTCGTCCCGGACAACGACGGCGGCGGGATCTTCGCCCAGCTCGAGCCCGGCCGGGCGGCGTACGCGCGCGACTACCGGCGGGTGTTCGGGACGCCGCACGGGCGCGACCTGGCAGCGGTCGCGCAGGCGCTGGGCTGGACGGCGACGGCGGTCTCCTCGGCCGGCGAGCTGCCGGCCGCGCTGGCGGCGGGCGGGCCGCGGGTCGTCGTCGTCCGCACCGACCAGCGCGCCGAGGCCGACCTCGCCGTCGCGCTCCGGGACGCCGCCGCCCACGCCCTCGGCTGACCGGGCGGGACGGGCGGTGGAGGACCGGTCCGTCCCGTGGCGTCCATCACGAGCGACGTGCCCGCAGGGTCCCGGGGGGCCGGTCGCCGGGGCCGCGCCGGACCACGCGGACCGGGGGGCGAGTCGCCGGTGACCAGCGCGTTCCCCACTGCCGGCCCGCCGGCGCCGCAGGCGGTCGGTTGGTCACGGCAGCGTCACGCGCTACCCCACGTGTCCCCTCCTAATCGCAGTGTGACCGGCGACACAGCGACAGTTGCCATGACCGTAGGTAGCTTTTTGGCTGCGCTCAGCAGAACGGAGCGCGGCGCCGGTCCGCCAAACCCTGCCCACCGGTCGTCCACACCAACACCCAGGGCAGGGGTGGGGGACCCACTTCCGGCGCGCGACGGCCCACGGGGGCCGGACCCGAACGCGCCTCGGGGTGAAGCCGCGGACCGCGGCCGGGCACCGATCGCCCGAACCCGACAGCTCACCTCGCCGGCGGTGATCGGGAGATCATCACCATGCCCAAGCACCGCGCACCCCGCTACGTCCGCACCAAGAAGGTCATCGCCCGGGCCCCTGTCGCCGCCGGCGCCACCGTCGTCGGTCTCGGCGTCCTCAGCTCCCCGGCCTCCGCCTCCACCAGCCACGACTGGACCGACGTCGCCCAGTGCGAGTCCAGCGGCAACTGGAGCATCAACACCGGCAACGGCTACTACGGCGGCCTGCAGTTCAGCCAGTCCACCTGGGCCGGCTTCGGCGGCACCGAGCTCGCCGCCCGCGCCGACCTGGCCACCCCGGCCCAGCAGATCGAGATCGCCGAGCGCGTCCTCGAGGGCCAGGGCATCGGCGCCTGGCCGAGCTGCGGCAAGTACCTGACCGAGGGCACCACCGCGGCCGCCGCCGAGGCGCCCGCCGCCCCCGCTCCCGCCGCCGAGGCACCCGCCCCGGCCGCGGAGGCCGGTCACTCCCACGACCACGCCGACGACGCCGCCACCGAGGACTACACCGTCCGCTGGGGCGACACCGTGAAGGAGATCGCCGCCGCCCACCAGCAGGGCTGGCGCGAGCTCTACGAGCGCAACGTCGACGTCATCGGCAGCAACCCGAACCGGATCTACCCCGGTCAGGTGCTCGCCGTCAGCGGCGCGGCCCCGGCCCAGGCCGCTCCGGCCCCGGAGGCCCCCGCCGCGACCGCCTCCGCCGGCGAGTCCGCCCCCGCGCCCGCGGTGGCCCCGCTGGCCGAGGTCGCCCCGCAGGTCGCCTCCGCGATCGCGTCGATCACCAACAGCGCCGGCCCGGTCAAGGCGGTCGTGCAGGCCGCCGCGAACGCCGTCGTGAGCAACGTGCCGGGCGCCGCCGACATCACCCTCGGCGGTACGCGCGGGAGCGCGGTCGACCCGAACGGGCACCCGTCGGGCCTGGCGCTGGACTACATGGTCATGACCGACAACGCCCTCGGTGACGCCATCGCCCAGTACCACGTCGACCACTGGGACGAGCTCGGCGTCGAGTACGTCATCTGGGAGCAGCGGATCCTGACCTCGCCCGACGGCGCGTGGAAGGCGATGGCCGACCGCGGCAGCGTGACCGCGAACCACCACGACCACGTGCACGTGAACTACGTGGGCTGATCCTCACCCCCCGACGAGGGCCCCGGCCGCTGCCCAGCGGCCGGGGCCCTCGTCGTCGGACCGGTCAGCGGCCGCGAGCCGTCCAGTGGGCGAGGTACGAGCGGTGCAGCCACGCGTCCACCCAGGCGCGGTCGGGCGCGGCCGGCACCGCCGGGCTGTCGCGCAGCGCCAGCAGCCGGGCCTCGGCGTCGTCGACCGCGGCGACCACCTCGGCCAGCGGTACCTCGCCCCGGCGGATGCTCCGCAGGTACGTGCGGTGGGGCTCGGGCACCGGCAGGGTGATCCGGCCGGTCGTCAGCAACTCCACCCCCTGGATGCCCAGCCGCAGCGCGTGCATCGCGTACTTGACGTCGAACCCGTGCGCGGCGACGAGTCCAGGGCGGTTCGTGTGCGCGCCGGCTGCGCCGGTCATCGCCGCCCGCTGGCCCCTCAGGTAGCCGAGGAAGCGGTCGGCGGCCACGCGGGAGACGAACCGGTCGGCGTGCGCCACCAGGTCCGCGCCCGCGGCGTCGCGGACGACGACCTCCTCGTCGGGCACGAACAGCAGCAGCAGGACGGTGGGGTTGCCGCCCAGCGCCAGCCGCGCCCACTTCCGCGCCGCGTACACCACGACGTCGAGGTCGCCGGCGCCCGACCGGTTGGCGAGCCCGCCGGGGCGGTCCCACGCGGTGTGCCGGTGGTACTGCTCGAACGGCACGGTCACCGGCGTCGAGAGCCCGGCGGGCACGCGCGCGGTGCCGGTGACGTACTCGGGCGGCTCGAGGCAGATGCCCATCTCGTCGCGGTCGTCCTGCCCCGTCACCGACGTGCCGTGCACGCCGGACCCCACCTGCGCGCGGAGGATCGTCCCCTGCTCGGCGATCTCCCGCGCCCGCGCCGAGGCGTGCGGGTGGTCGAAGGGCGACGGGAGGGAGCGGTCGCCGGCGATGGTCGGGACGGCGGTCACCGGGCCACCCAACCAGCCCGGACGCCGGCCGCCGACCCGTTTCCGGCTCAGCTCTCCAGGGCGGCCTGGAACGCGGCGAACTTCGACTGGGTCTCGGCGAGCTCGGCCGCGGGGTCGGAGCCCGCGACGATGCCGCACCCGGCGAACAGCCGCGCGGTGCACGGGTCGTCCTCGCCGAGCCGGGCACAGCGCAGGGCCAGGCCGAACTCACCGTCGCCGCGGGCGTCGAGCCAGCCGACCGGTCCGGCGTAGCGGCCGCGGTCCATGCCCTCGAGCTCGGCGATCAGCGCGGTGGCCACGTCGGGCGGCGTGCCGCCCACCGCGGCGGTCGGGTGCACCGCCTCGACCAGCTCCAGCAGCCCGGCGCGGCCGCGCGCGCCCGAGCGCCGCTGCGTGCCGGTGACGTCGGTGGCCAGGTGCCGCACGTTCGCCAGCGTCAGCAGCGACGGGGCCTCCGGCACCGAGAGGGCGGTGCAGAACGGGTCGAGCGCCCGCACCAGCGAGTCGACGGCGAGGGCGTGCTCGGCGCGGTCCTTGGCGCTGCTCATCAGCCCGGCGGCCAGCCGCTCGTCGTCGGCGCCCGCGCCCCGCGGGGCGGTGCCGGCCAGCACCCGCGCCGACAGCTGCCGCCCGGTGCGGCGCAGCAGCAGCTCGGGGGTGGCGCCGAGCAGCCCGTCGACGGCGAAGGTCCAGCAGTCGGGGAAGCGCGCGGCGAGCCGGTCGAGCAGCCGGCGGGCGTCCAGCGGCACGTCGGCGGTGACCAGCAGGTCGCGGGCGAGCACCACCTTGGCGAGGTCGCCGTCGTCGATCCGGCGCACGGCGGCGGCCACCGCGCCGCACCAGGACGCGGGGTCGAGGGCCCCGTCGGCGTAGCGCAGCCGGGTGGGCGCGGCGGACGGCGGAGCGGGGTCGCCGGCTGGCACCTCGCGGGGGTCGGCGTCGCCGGTGGTGGTCAGCCAGGTGACCCCGTCGCGCCGGCCGACGACGACCTCCGGGACCACGAACACCGACGTCCCGGCCGCGGGGTCGAAGGCGACGCTGGCGAAGACCACCGGCCCCGAGCCGGGGACGCCCACCGCGTCGTCGACCGCGAGCGCGGCGCTGCGCGCGGCCCACCAGGCCGCCGCCTCGGCCAGCGCGCCGGGACCGGAGACCTCGAGCCGGTCGGCCTCGCCCCAGCCCACCAGCCCCTCGCCGCGGCGGACCCAGGACAGCGCGCCGTCGCGGGGCAGCAGGCCCAGCAGGTCGGGGGAGTCGGGCAGCGCCACCGTGGTGACCGCGGGCGCGGCGGCGTCCGGGGAGGTCACCGCCGCGGCTGTCACGCTCCCCAGCGTAGGCAGCCCGGTAGCGTCGGCGCCGTGGCGGACCGGCGAGACAGCGCGCACACCGCCGGACGGCGGGCCGGGCTGGACAAGCAGCCGCACGAGGTCGCGGCCATGTTCGACGGCGTCGCGCGCCGCTACGACCTCACCAACACCGTGCTCTCCGGGGGCCGCGACGCCGCCTGGCGGCGCGCCACCCGCGAGGCGCTGGGCGCCCGGCCGGGCGACGTCGTCCTCGACGTCGCCGCCGGCACCGCGGTGTCCACCGTCGAGCTGGCCGCCGGCGGGGTGCACGCCATCGCCTGCGACTTCTCCCAGGGCATGCTGCGCGCCGGCGCCGCCCGGCCGGTCCCGAAGATCGCCGGCGACGCGATGGCGCTGCCGCTGGCCGACGCGAGCGTCGACGGGCTGGTGATCTCCTTCGGGCTGCGCAACGTCGCCGATCCCGACGCTGCCCTGCGCGAGTTCGCCCGGGTGGTCCGCCCGGGCGGCCGGCTCGTCGTCTGTGAGTTCTCCAGCCCGACCTGGCGCCCGTTCCGCACCCTCTACACCGAGTACCTGATGCGGGCGCTGCCGCGGATCGCGCGCGCGGTGAGCAGCAACCCCGACGCCTACGTGTACCTGGCCGAGTCGATCCGGGCCTGGCCCGACCAGCCGGCGCTGGCCGCGCGCATCCGGGCCGCCGGGTGGGCCGACGTCGAGTGGCGCGACCTCACCGGCGGCATCGTCGCGCTGCACCGCGCCCGCCGCCCGTAGCGGACCAGGACCGGAGGGTGGCCCAGCGGACTACCGTCCGGTCATGACGACACCGACGCCGATGCCCGAGCCGCCCGGCCCCTCACCGTCGCCGGTCGACCCGATCTCCCCGCCGTCGCCGGCCCCGCTGCCGCAGCCGAGCCCCACCGACCCGACCGCCCCGCCGCCGACCGGTCCGCAGCCGGTCTGACCGGACCCGCGGTGGACGGGCCGCCGTTCGCCGACCGGCGCGACGCCGGCCGGCGGCTCGGCGCGCGCCTGGCCGACCCCGCCCGCGACGCGGCCGTGCCGCTCGGCCCGGACGCGCTGGTCCTGGGCCTGCCCCGCGGGGGCGTGCTGGTCGCCGCCGAGGTCGCCGCGGCGCTCGGCGCGGAGCTCGACGTGGTCGCCGTCCGCAAGCTCGGCGTGCCCCGGCGCCCCGAGCTGGCCATGGGCGCGATCGCCGCCGTGGGCGACGCGGTGGAGAGCGTCGGCGTCGAGGCCGTCCTGGCCCGGGTCGACGTCGACGGCGAGGCCGCCGCCGAGGTCCACCGCGCCGAGCTCGCCGAGCTGCACCGCCGCCGGTCGGCCTACCGCGGCGACCGCCCGCCGCCGGTCCTGACCGGGCGCACCGTGGTCCTCGTCGACGACGGCCTGGCCACCGGCGCCACGATGCGGGCGGCGCTGGCCGCCGTCCGCGGGGCCGGCGCGGCCGCCGTCGTCGTCGCCGTGCCGGTCGGCCCGCCGGCGCTGTGCGCCGAGTTGGAGGCCGACGAGGTCGTCTGCCTGGTCACGCCGCAGCCCTTCGGCGCGGTGGGGCGCTGGTACGACGACTTCGGCCAGACCACGGACGACGAGGTCCGGGCGGCCCTGGGTCAGGCATAGGAAGCCATCCGCACGTCCCCCGGCTCCGGACGTGCGGATAGCTTCCACTGCCTGGAGGTCGCCGCCGACCGCAGCCGAGCACCGAGGGGGACACCTCGTGACGAGTCCGACCGCCGGGGGCAGCGCCGACGTCGTCGTGGTGGGCGCGGGCCCGGCGGGGTCGGCGGCGGCCTGGGCGCTGGCCACCGCCGGACTCGACGCGGTGCTGCTGGAGAAGGCCCGCTTCCCGCGCGAGAAGGTCTGCGGCGACGGGCTCACCCCCCGCGCGGTCAAGGCGCTCGACGACATGGGCGTCGACACCTCGCCGGCGGGCGGCTGGGTCCGGCACCGCGGCCTGCGGGTCTTCGGCGGCGGAGAGGTGGTCGAGGTCGACTGGCCGCGGCTGTCCTCCTGGCCCGACTTCGGCCTCATCCGGGCGCGCCGGGACCTCGACCCGGTGCTGGCCGCGCACGCCGTGGCCGCCGGTGCCCGGCTCGAGCAGGAGGTCACGGTCACCGACCCGCTGCTCGACGACGCCGGGCGGGTCGTGGGCGTGCGCGCCCAGGCCGGCCCGGAGCGGGAGCCGGTCACCTGGCGGGCGCCGCTGGTGGTCTCCGCCGAGGGGCTCTCGGGCCGGCTGGCCAAGGCCATCGGCCTGGTCCGCCGCGAGGACCGCCCGCTGGGCGTCGCCGTCCGCCGCTACGTCGAGACGCCGCGCGGCGAGGACCCCTACCTCGACATCTCCTTCGACCTCTCCGCCGAGGGCCCCACCGCCGACTCGATGCCCGGCTACGGCTGGTCGTTCGGCATGGGCGACGGCACGGCCAACGTCGGTTTCGGCCTGCTCGACACCCGCCGCGGCGGGGACGCCGACGCCCGCTCCGTGCTCCGCCGCTGGGTGGCCACGCTCCCCGCGGAGTGGCAGCTGGGCGAGGAGCACGCGGTCACCCCGCTGCGCGGCGCCGGCCTGCCCATGGCGCTGGCCCGCGGCCCCGCCTACACCCGCGGGCTGCTGCTGGCCGGCGACACCGCCGGGGTGGTCAACCCGTTCAACGGCGAGGGGATCAGCTACGCGCTGGAGACCGGCCGGATGGCGGGCGAGACCGCCGTCGAGGCGCTCGCCGCACCCGAGGGTCCGGCCCGCGAGGCGGTGCTGCGCCGCTACCCGCGGCGGCTGCAGGAGGAGTACGGCCGCCACCACCGCCTCGGCACGGCGTTCCTCGCGCTGCTCGACCGGCCGGGCCTGGTCCGGTTCGCCACCGCGCACGGGCTCCGGCGGCCGGCGATGGTGAACGCGGCGCTGCGGCTCATGGGCAACCTCTCCGACGGCCGCGACGGCGACCGCTTCGACCGGGTGGTCGCGGTGCTCACCCGCCTGACGCCGTCCGTGTGAGCCGTGCGGCGGCGCGGACCGTGACCGGACCGTGACCCCGGAAGTGAACTCACTCACCCCCCGCGCTTCCGATCGCGAGTCGCGCGGCATAGGCTCGTGGCGACGACCTTGTGAAGTTTTTCACAAGCGCACGAGCACGTGAGGGGAGGCGCCGGTGCTCTCGACCTACGTCCCGATCGTGGGCCTGTTCGCGCTGGCCGCGGCCTTCGCGCTGTTCTCGGTGGCGGTCGCGCCGTTCGTCGGCCCGCGCCGCTACAACCGGGCCAAGCTCGAGGCCTACGAGTGCGGCATCGAGCCGGTCGACCAGCCGCTGCACGGCGGCCGGTTCCCGGTGAAGTACTACCTGACGGCGATGATCTTCATCGTCTTCGACATCGAGATCGTCTTCCTCTACCCCTGGGCCGTCGCCAACGACGCGCTCGGCGTCTTCGGCCTGGTCGAGATGGCCGTGTTCATCGCCACCGTCTTCATCGCCTACGTCTACGTGTGGCGCCGCGGCGGCCTGGACTGGGACTGAGAGTGGGACGGACGGTCACGACCCCGACGGCGAGGAGCTGAGATGGGTCTCGAGGAGAAGCTGCCCAGCGGCTTCCTGCTGACCTCGGTCGAGAAGCTGGTCAACTGGACGCGGAAGTCCTCGTTGTGGCCGGCCACCTTCGGCCTGGCCTGCTGCGCCATCGAGATGATGGCCACCGGCGCCGGCCGGTACGACCTCGCGCGCTTCGGCATGGAGGTCTTCCGCGCCTCCCCGCGCCAGGCCGACCTGATGATCGTCGCCGGCCGGGTGAGCCAGAAGATGGCACCGGTCCTGCGGCAGATCTACGACCAGATGCCCGAGCCGCGCTGGGTGCTCGCCATGGGCGTGTGCGCCAGCTCCGGCGGGATGTTCAACAACTACGCGGTGGTGCAGGGCGTCGACCACGTCGTCCCCGTCGACATGTACCTGCCCGGCTGCCCGCCGCGCCCGGAGATGCTGATGGACGCCATCCTCAAGCTCCACCACAAGATCCAGAACGAGCCGCTCGGCGAGCGGCGCGCCCGGCAGCTCGAGCGCGACCGCGCCGAGGGCCGCGCCCGCGACCTGCTGGTCGAGATGCCCTCCACCGTGCGCGTGGACAAGGAGGCGCGGCGCGCCTACGAGGAGGCCGCGGCGGCCGGCCGGGCCGGGCAGTTCCTCATCGAGCGGCGCGGCGGCAACGCCGTCCTGCTGCCCGAGCAGCGCGGCGGCGCACGGTGACCGGCCCGGGCGACCGCAGCGGGGCCGACGCCAGCCGGGGCGTCGCCGCCCCGAGCGGCGGGTTCCGCAAGGGGGCGTTCGGCGTCTCCGGCAGCGGGGACACCTCCGGCTTCGGCGGCCTGGTCCGGGTCGAGCCCGGCGGCGCGGTGGCGCTGCACTCCACCGAGCGCCCCTACGGCGGCTGGTTCGACGAGGTGACCGACGCGCTCACCGAGGCCGTCGGCGAGGCCACGTACGCGGCCGCCGTGCGGCGGGTGCTGGTCGACCGCGGCGAGATCACCTACTTCGTCGCCCGCGAGCACCTGCTCACCCTGGTGCGGGCGCTGCGCGACGACGACGCGCTGCGCTTCGAGCTGTGCAGCAGCGTCTCCGGCGTCGACTACCTCGACAGCGGCGGCCCCGCCACCGGCCCCGGCCGGCCCCGGTTGCACGTCGTCCACCACCTGACCTCGATGACCTACCGGCGGCGGATCCGGCTGGAGGTGGCCGTGCCGGCGGAGGACCCCCACGTGCCGTCGGTGACGTCGGTGTACCCGACGGCGGACTGGCACGAGCGGGAGACCTACGACATGTTCGGCGTCGTCTTCGACGGGCATCCGGCGCTGACCCGGATCCTCATGCCCGACGACTGGGACGGCCACCCCCAGCGCAAGGACTACCCCCTCGGCGGCGTGCCCGTGGAGTACCACGGCGCCACGATCCCGCCCCCTGACACCCGGCGGGCCTACCGATGAGCACCACCTACGACCCCTACGCCGGCTCCCGGGAGACCACCGAGGGCCGGGTCTACACCGTCACCGGCGGCGACTGGGACCAGACCCTCGGCGTCGACCTCTCCGGCGAGGAGCGCCTCGTCGTCAACATGGGGCCCCAGCACCCCTCGACGCACGGCGTGCTGCGGCTGGTCCTCGACCTCGAGGGCGAGACGGTGACCAAGGCGCGGGTGGTCATCGGCTACCTGCACACCGGCATCGAGAAGAACGTCGAGTACCGCAACTGGGTGCAGGGCACCACCTTCGTGACGCGGATGGACTACCTGTCCCCGCTGTTCAACGAGGCCGGCTACTGCATGGCCGTCGAGAAGCTGCTCGGCATCGAGGTGCCGCAGCGCGCGCAGACCATCCGCGTGCTGGTCATGGAGATCAACCGGATCGCCTCGCACCTGGTGGGCCTGGCCACCGGCGGGATGGAGCTCGGCGCGCTCACCGGCATGACCAACGGCTTCCGCGAGCGGGAGCTGTGCCTCGACCTGCTCGAGGAGATCACCGGGCTGCGGATGAACCACGCCTACATCCGCCCCGGCGGGGTGGCGCAGGACCTGCCGCCCGGGGTCGAGGACTCGATCCGCGAGTGGCTCGCGGTCATGCCCGAGCGGCTGGCCGGCTACCACCGGCTGCTCACCGGCCAGCCGATCTGGCAGCGCCGGCTCAAGGACGTCGGCTACCTCGACGTCACCGGCTGCGTGGCCCTCGGCGTCACCGGCCCGGTGCTGCGCGCCGCCGGGCTGCCGTGGGACCTGCGCAAGGTGGAGCCCTACCTCGGCTACGAGACCTACGACTTCGAGGTGCCGACGGCCGACACCTCCGACGCGTGGGGCCGCTACCTGGTCCGCATGGCCGAGATGTTCGAGTCGCTGAAGATCGTCGAGCAGGCCCTCGACCGCCTCGAGCCCGGCCCGGTCATGGTCGAGGACAAGAAGATCGCCTGGCCGGCGCAGCTGTCGCTCGGCGCCGACGGGCTGGGCAACTCCCTCGACCACGTCCGGCACATCATGGGCACCTCGATGGAGGCCCTGATCCACCACTTCAAGCTGGTCACCGAGGGGTTCCGGGTGCCGGCCGGGCAGGTCTACGTCCCGGTCGAGTCCCCCCGCGGGGAGCTCGGCTACCACGTGGTCAGCGACGGCAGCACCCGGCCGTGGCGCGTCCACGTGCGCGACCCCAGCTTCGTGAACCTGCAGGCCACCGCGGCGATGAGCGAGGGCGGCATGATCGCCGACGTCATCGCCGCGATCGCCTCGATCGACCCGGTGATGGGAGGTGTCGACCGGTGAGTTCCCTTCCCGGGTCGGCGGAGGGGGCGGCGACGACGGGGCTGGTCGACAGCCCGGTCGAGCCGGCGCCGGCCGACCTGCCGCCGCTGACCGAGCAGACCCGGCTCGAGGCGCGGGCGATCACGTCCCGCTACCCGCAGCCGCGCTCGGCGCTGCTGCCGATGCTGCACCTGGTGCAGAGCTACCAGGGCTACGTCAGCCCCGAGGGCATCGCGCTGTGCGCCGAGGAGCTCGGCCTGACCCGCGCCGAGGTGGGCGCGGTCGCGACCTTCTACACGATGTACAAGCGCCGGCCGACCGGCCGGCACCTGGTCAGCGTCTGCACCAACACGCTGTGCGCCGTCCTGGGCGGGCAGCGGATCATGGACGCGTTGTCGGCGGACCTCGGCGTCCACCACGACGAGACGGCGGCCGACGGCTCGGTCACCCTCGAGCACGCCGAGTGCCTGGCCGCCTGCGACTACGCGCCCGTGGTCACCGTCGACTACGAGTTCTACGACCAGCAGGACGTCGAGAGCGCCCGCGCCCTGGTCGCCGCCCTGCGCCGGGGCGAGAAGCCGCACCCCACCCGCGGCGCGCCGCTCACCGACTTCCGCGGCGTCTCCCGCCAGCTGGCCGGCTTCTCCCAGCACGCCGACGCCGGGGCCGCGCGCGCCGCCGTCGACGCCGAGGGCCAGTGGGAGCCGACGCTGGCCGGCGTCCGGCTGGCCGCCGAGCGCGGCGAGACCGCCCCGCCGATGACCGGCCCCGAGCCGCAGCCGGACGACGCCGGGGAGCCGGCGCAGACGGTCGCGCCCTCGGGCCGGACCGGCCAGACGCCGGAGGAGGAGGCCGCCGACGCCCGCGTCGCCGCCGCCGACACCCCCGCCGAGCGGGCCGGCGCCGCCGAGACCCACCCCGACCGCGGGACCGAGTACGGCCGGAGGACACCCGGCGGCTCCCGTCCCGCACCCGACACCCCCGCGGGCACCGAGCCGGGCACCTCCGGCCAGGGCCCTGCCACCCGGGAGGCCTGACCCGTGCCCCTCACCCCCGTCCTCACCTCGCGCTGGGGCGCCGACCAGCCGTGGCGGCTGTCCACCTACGAGTCCCTCGACGGCTACGCCGCGCTGCGCACCGCGCTGACCATGGAGCCCGACGAGCTGGTCTCGCTGGTCAAGGAGTCCGGCCTGCGCGGCCGCGGCGGCGCCGGGTTCCCCACCGGCATGAAGTGGAGCTTCATCCCCCAGCCCAAGCCGGGGGAGACACCCACCGGCCCGGCCGCGCTGCCCAAGTACCTCGTGGTCAACGCCGACGAGGGCGAGCCGGGCACCTGCAAGGACCTGCCGCTGATGATGACCGACCCGCACTCGCTCATCGAGGGCGTGATCATCTCGGCGTACGCCATCCGCTGCCGGTTCGCCGTCATCTACGTGCGGGGTGAGGCGGTGCACGCCCACCGCCGGCTGGTGTCGGCCGTCGAGGAGGCCTACGCGGCCCGCTACCTGGGCAGCGACGTCCTCGGCTCGGGCTGGGGCCTGGAGCTGGTCGTGCACGCCGGCGCCGGGGCCTACATCTGCGGCGAGGAGACGGCGCTGCTGGACTCCCTGGAGGGCTACCGCGGTCAGCCGCGGCTCAAGCCGCCGTTCCCCGCCGTCGCCGGGCTCTACGGGGCCCCGACGGTCATCAACAACGTCGAGACCCTGGCCACCGTGCCCTTCGTCGTGCGCGGCGGCGCGGAGTGGTTCAAGCAGTTCGGGCCGGAGAAGTCGCCCGGCCCGAAGATCTTCTCGCTGTCGGGCCGGGTGAACCGTCCCGGCCAGTACGAGGCGCCGATGGGCACCACCATGCGTGAACTGCTGGAGATGGCCGGCGGGGTGCGCGCCGGGCACGAGCTGAAGTTCTGGACGCCGGGCGGCTCGTCGACGCCGTACTTCACCGCCGAGCACCTCGACGTCCCGCTCGACTTCGACTCGGTGGCCGCCGCGGGCTCCATGCTCGGCACCACCGCGCTGATGGTGTTCGACGAGACCGACTCGATCGTCGAGGCCACGCTGCGCTTCACCGAGTTCTACGCGCACGAGAGCTGCGGCAAGTGCACCCCGTGCCGCGAGGGGACCTACTGGCTGGTGCAGGTGCTGCAGCGGCTGGTCGACGGCCGGGGCACCGCGGCCGACCTCGACCTGCTCACCGACACCTGCGACAACATCCTCGGCCGGTCGTTCTGCGCCCTCGGTGACGGCGCGACCAGCTGCATCACCAGCTCGCTCCAGTACTTCCGCGACGACTACGTCGCCCTGCTGCCGCCCGAGGAGCAGGCCCGCCTGGGCCGCTCCCTGCGCCTCGAGCCCGTCGGAGTCGCCTCGTGACCGTCACACCGGTCTCCCCCGAGCCCGCGGCGGCCGTGCCGCCCGGTGTCCCCGGGCCGCACACCCCGCCCGACGCCGTCCACTGCACCATCGACGGCTTCGACGTCGCGGTGCCCAAGGGGACGCTGATCATCCGGGCCGCCGAGATGGTCGGCATCCAGATCCCCCGGTTCTGCGACCACCCGCTGCTCGACCCGGTGGGCGCCTGCCGGCAGTGCCTGGTCGAGGTGGAGGGCCAGCGCAAGCCGGTGGCCTCCTGCACCATGCCGGTCACCGACGGGATGGCGGTCAAGACCCAGCTGACCAGCGCGGTCGCTGACAAGGCGCAGCAGGGCACCATGGAGCTGCTGCTCATCAACCACCCACTGGACTGCCCGGTCTGCGACAAGGGCGGCGAGTGCCCGCTGCAGAACCAGGCGATGAGCAACGGCCGGGCGGAGTCCCGCTTCGTCGACGTCAAGCGGACCTATCCCAAGCCGCTGCCGATCAGCACGGAGATCCTGCTCGACCGCGAGCGGTGCGTGCTCTGCGCCCGCTGCACCCGGTTCTCCCAGCAGGTGGCCGGCGACCCGTTCATCGAGCTGTTCGAGCGGGGTGCGCTCGAGCAGGTCGCCGTCGCCGAGGACGAGCCGTTCTCCTCCTACTTCTCGGGCAATACGACGCAGATCTGCCCGGTCGGGGCGCTCACCAGCGCCCAGTACCGGTTCCGCTCGCGGCCCTTCGACCTGCGCAGCGAGCCCTCGGTGTGCGAGCACTGCGCCTCGGGCTGCGCGATGCGCACCGACTACCGGCGCGGCAAGGTCATGCGCCGGCTGGCGGGGGAGGACCCCGCGGTCAACGAGGAGTGGACCTGCGACAAGGGCCGCTTCGCGTTCCGCTACGCCGCCACCAACGACCGGCTGGACACGCCGATGGTGCGCCGGGACGGGGTGCTCGAGCCGGCCTCCTGGCCGGAGGCCTGGGCCGCGGCGGCCGAGGGGCTGCGCGCCGCCCGGGCCGCGGGCGGCGTCGGTGTGCTGCCCGGCGGCCGGCTGACGGTCGAGGACGCCTACGCCTACGCCAAGTTCGCCCGCGTGGCGCTGGGCAGCAACGACGTCGACGCCCGTGCCCGGGCGCACTCCCCGGAGGAGCAGGCCTTCCTCGCCGCGCACGTCGCGGGCACCGGCCCCGGCCGGGGCGCGGTCACCTACGACGACCTCGCCGCCGCGCCCGCCGTGCTGCTGGCCGGGTTCGAGCCGGAGGAGGAGTCGCCGATCGTCTTCCTCCGCCTGCGCAAGGCGGTCCGCAAGGGCTCGCTCACCGTGTACGACCTGGCGCCGTTCGCCACCCGCGCGGCGCAGAAGCTCCAGGCCACCGTGCTGGTCACCCGGCCCGGCGACGAGGCCCGCGCGCTGGTCGCGCTGGCCGAGGGCAGCTGGGGCGGCCCGGCGGTCGAGGCGCTGCGGCAGCCCGGCGCGGTGGTCCTGGTCGGCGAGCGGCTGGCGGAGGTGCCCGGCGCGTTCAGCGCGGTCGCCGCGCTGGCCCGCGCCACCGGCGCCCGGCCGGCCTGGGTGCCGCGGCGGGCCGGGGAGCGCGGTGCGGTCGAGGCCGGCGCGCTGCCCGGGCTGCTGCCCGGCGGCCGGCCGGTCGACGACCCCGTCGCCCGGGCCGAGGTGGCCACGCTGTGGGGCGTCGACCCCGTCGACCTGCCCGCCGTCCCCGGGCGGGACACCACCGGCATCCTGACCGCGGTCCGCGACGGCCGGCTGGCCGGACTCGTGGTCGGCGGCGTCGACCCGGCCGACCTGCCCGACCCCGCGCTGGCCGAGGCGGCGCTGGCCGCGGCGGCGTTCGTGGTCAGCCTCGAGCAGCGACCCACCGCCGTCACCGAGCACGCCGACGTCGTCCTGCCGGTCGCCGCGGCCGCGGAGAAGGCCGGCAGCTACCTCGACTGGGAGGGCCGGGTCCGCCCGTTCGACGCCACGCTGCACGGCACCGGTCAGCTGCCCGACGGCCGGGTGCTGCACGGCCTGGCCGAGTACCTCGACGTCGACCTGCGACTGCCCGAGCCCACGGCCGCCCGCGCCGAGCTCGCGGCCCTGGGGGCCACCGGCGCCCGCGCCGACGAGACCGGCCTCGACGTCCCCCCTGTCGTCGTGCCCGAGCCGGCCGACGGCGAGGCGCTGCTGGCCTCCTGGCGCATGCTGCTCGACGTCGGCACGCTGCAGCGCGACGAGCCCGAGCTCGCCGGCACCGCCCGCCCGCCGGTGGCCCGGCTCGCTCCGGACGCCGCCGCGCGCCTCGGCCTGGCCGACGGCGACCTGCTGACCGTCACCGGCGCCACCGGGTCGGTGACCCTGCCGGTGCTGCTGACCGAGATGCCCGACGGCGTGGTGTGGCTGCCGATGCGCTCGCCCGGCAGCGAGGTGCGCGCCGGCCTCGGCACCGCGCCGGGCGGCGTCGTCCGGCTCAGCGCGGGAGGTGTCGCGTGACCCTGCTCGCCGCCGCCGACCACCCGACGCTCGAGGACTTCGGGCAGGACGTCTGGTGGATCGTCCTGATCAAGATCGTCGGCGTCTTCGCCGTGCTCGTGCTGATGACGCTGTTCGCCATCGTCTTCGAGCGCAAGGTCGTCGCCCGCATGCAGCAGCGGCTGGGCCCCAACCGGGTCGGCCCCCGCGGCTCGCTGCAGAGCCTCGCCGACGGGCTGAAGCTGGCGTTCAAGGAAGACATCATGCCGGCGCTCGCGGACAAGCCGGTGTACTTCCTGGCGCCGGTCATCTCCGCCGTCCCGGCGTTCCTGGCCTTCTCGGTCATCCCGCTCGGCCCGACGGTCAGCATCTTCGGCGAGCGCACCCCGCTGCAGCTCACCGACGCCCCCATCGGCGTGCTCGTCGTGCTGGCCTGCTCGGCGATGGGCGTCTACGGCATCGTGCTGGCCGGCTGGGCGTCGGGCTCGACCTATCCGCTGCTCGGCGGGCTGCGCAGCGCCGCGCAGATGGTCAGCTACGAGATCGCCATGGGCCTGTCGATCGTCGCGGTGTTCCTCTACGCCGGCTCGATGTCGACCTCGGAGATCGTCGCGGCCCAGGCCGACGGCCCCCCGCTGTCGTTCTTCGGCCTGGAGTTCACCGGCCCCGGCTGGTTCGGGATCCTGCTCCCGGTCAGCTTCGTCATCTACGTGATCGCCGTCGTCGGGGAGACCAACCGGGCGCCCTTCGACCTCCCCGAGGCCGAGAGCGAGCTGGTCGGCGGCTTCCACACCGAGTACACGTCGCTGAAGTTCGCGCTGTTCTTCCTCGCCGAGTACATCAACATGGTCACCGTCTCCGCGCTGGCCGCGACGCTGTTCCTCGGCGGCTGGCGGGCGCCGTGGCCGCTGTCGATCTGGGACGGCGCCAACTCCGGCTGGTGGCCGCTGCTGTGGTTCTTCCTCAAGGTCGCCGCGGCGCTGTTCGTCTTCATCTGGCTGCGCGGGACCCTGCCCCGGCTGCGCTACGACCAGTTCATGCGGTTCGGCTGGAAGGTCCTGGTGCCGACGGCGCTGGTCTGGATCCTCGCCGTCGCCACCATGCGCACCGTCTCCCGCGAGACCGACCTGTCCACCGGCCAGGTGGCCGTCTTCGTCGGCGTGCCGATCGCCCTGCTCGTGCTTATCGGCCTCTCGCTGGTCAGCCGCGCCAGCAACCGCGACACCCGGCTCATGGCCGCCGACGCCGCCGCCGGCGGGGTCCACGCCACCGATCCCGACCCCGACCCCGAGGTGCTGCCCCCCGCCGGGCCGCGCCACCGCCCGGCCCGGCGCACCGGACCCGCCCGCGCCGAGGGCGGGTTCCCGGTGCCACCGATGGACCTCACTGTGCCGCCCTCGCCGCGGCTGCGCCGCACCGAGCCGGTGGGCGCCCGCCCCGAGGGCGGCGTGGTCAGCAGCGGCCGCCGTGCCACCGGGGGCAGCAGGGGCAGCACCGCGACCAGCGCACAGGAGGACTCCGATGTCTGAGCGGACCCCCGCGGGGGCCACCCCGGCCCGGCGCGGCGGTGGCGAGGTCGAGCGGGCCGGCCGGGACACCGGCGCGCCCGCGGCCCGCCGCAGCCTGCTGCCGGCGCCCGGCCAGGGCTTCGGCGTCACCTTCGCCCAGATGTTCAAGAAGGTGACCACCGAGCAGTACCCCGAGACCCCGAAGGTCACCAAGCCGCGCTACCACGGCCGGCACGTGCTCAACCGGCACCCCGACGGGCTGGAGAAGTGCGTCGGCTGCGAGCTGTGCGCCTGGGCCTGCCCGGCCGACGCGATCTACGTCGAGGGCGGCGACAACACCGAGGACGCCCGCTACTCGCCCGGGGAGCGGTACGGCGCGGTCTACCAGATCAACTACCTGCGCTGCATCTTCTGCGGGTTGTGCATCGAGGCCTGCCCGACCCGCTCGCTGACCATGAGCAACGACTTCGAGCTCGCCGACGACGACCGCCGCGACCTGATCTACACCAAGGAGCAGCTCATGGCCCCGCTCCTGCCCGGGATGGAGGCCCCGCCGCACCCGATGCGCCTCGGGGACGACGAGAAGGCGTACTACGTGCGCGAGCCCCAGCAGGGGTCGGCCGCCGAGCCGGTCACGGCGGAGCGGGCATGACCGACGTCGCCATCGGGACCGGTGAGGCCGTCGTCTTCTGGGTCCTCGGGCCGGTCGCGCTCGCCGGGGCGCTCGGGATGGTGTTCAGCCGCAACGCCGTGCACTCCGCGCTGTGGCTGGTCAACACGATGCTCGCGCTGGGCGTCTTCTACGTCGTCCAGTCCGCGCCGTTCCTCGGGGCGGTGCAGATCATCGTCTACACCGGCGCGATCATGATCCTGTTCCTGTTCGTCCTCATGATGGTCGGCCGGGACTCGTCGGACTCCGTCGTCGAGACGCTGCGCGGGCAGCGGGTCGCGGCCACGGTGCTCGGGGTCGGCTTCGCCGGGCTGGTGGGCGCCGGCATCGCCCGCGCCACCCAGGACACCCGCGTCGAGGGCCTCGGTGACGCCGGCGGCGCGGGCAACATCCAGACGATCGCCGAGGTGCTGTTCACCCGCTACCTGCTGGCCTTCGAGGTCACCAGCGCGCTGCTGATCACCGCCGCCGTCGGTGCGATGGTGCTCGCCCACATCGAGCGCGAGCCCGGCAGCCGGCAGACGCAGAAGGAGCTCTCCCGGGCCCGGTTCCTCACCGACCGGCCGCAGACCCTGCCCGGCCCGGGTGTCTTCGCGCGGGCCAACTCCGTGGCCACCGGCGCGCTGCTGCCCGACGGCCGCACCGCCGAGGACAGCCTGGCCACCGGCATCGAGCCCCGGGAGGTCGAGCAGATGCCCCGCCCCACCGGCCGTGCCCAGCTGGGCAGCCCCGACGCCGCGCTCGGCACGACGGACGACCCGCGATGAGCCTCACGCACTACCTGGTGCTGGCCGCGATCCTGTTCACCATCGGCGCGGTCGGCGTGCTGGTGCGGCGCAACGCGATCGTCGTCTTCATGTGCATCGAGCTGATGCTCAACTCGGTGAACCTGACGCTGGTCACCTTCGCCCGGGCCACCGGCACCATCGACGGCCAGATCATGGCGTTCTTCGTCATGGTCGTCGCCGCCGCCGAGGTCGTCGTCGGCCTGGCCATCATCATGTCGATCTACCGGACCCGCCGGTCGGCGTCGGTCGACGACGCCAACCTGCTCAAGTACTGACGGGAGCCGGCATCCCCATGGACACCGTCGCGGCCGAGGGCCTGCTGTCCGCCTCCTGGCTGGTGATCGCCCTGCCGCTGCTCGGCGCCGCGGTGCTGCTGCTCGGCGGCCGGCGCACCGACGCCTGGGGCCACCTGCTGGGGACGGCGACCGTCGTGGTCTCGTTCGTCCTCGCGCTGCTGTGCACCGTGCAGCTGGCCGGCCTCGAGGAGCGCTCGATCGACGCCGAGCTGTTCACCTTCGTCTCCGCCGGGTCGCTCGACGTCAGTGCCGGGCTGCTGGTCGACCCGCTGTCGGCGGCCTTCATGCTGCTGATCACCGGCGTGGGTGCGCTCATCCACGTCTACTCGATCGGCTACATGGCGCACGACCCGCGCCGCCGCCGGTTCTTCGCCTACCTCAACCTGTTCGTCGCCGCGATGCTGCTGCTCGTCCTCGGCGACAACTACGTGGCCCTCTACGTCGGGTGGGAGGGCGTGGGCCTGGCCTCCTACCTGCTCATCGCCTTCTGGCACGAGCGCCCGTCGGCGGCCACCGCCGCCAAGAAGGCGTTCATCATGAACCGGGTCGGCGACGTCGGCCTGGCCCTGGCGATCTTCGTCATGTTCGCCCAACTCGGCACGGTGTCCTACGAGGGCGTCTTCGGCGGGGTGGGGGCGCTGGCGGGCGGCACGCTGACGGCGCTGGGCCTGCTCCTGCTGCTCGGCGCGTGCGGCAAGTCCGGCCAGTTCCCGCTGCAGGCGTGGCTCCCCGACGCCATGGAGGGCCCGACGCCGGTCTCGGCGCTCATCCACGCCGCGACGATGGTCACCGCCGGCGTCTACCTCATCGCCCGCTCCGCGCCGATCTACGACCTGACGCCCACCGCCCGCGCCGTCGTGCTGGCCGTCGGGGCGATCACCCTGCTCTACGGCGCGATCGTGGGCTGCGCGTACGACGACATCAAGAAGGTCCTCGCGTACTCCACGGTCAGCCAGATCGGCTACATGTTCCTGGCCGTCGGCCTCGGCCCGGTCGGCTACGCCGCGGCGATCGCCCACCTGCTCACCCACGGCTTCTTCAAGGCCGGGCTGTTCCTCGGCGCCGGATCGGTCATGCACGCCATGGACGACCAGGTCGACATGCGCCGCTTCGGCGGGCTCGCGCGGCGGCTGCCGATCACCTTCGTCACGTTCGGCCTGGGCTACCTGGCGCTGATCGGCTTCCCGTTCCTGTCGGGGTACTGGACCAAGGACGCGATCATCGAGGCGGCCCTCGACCGCGGCGACTGGTCGGGCTGGCTGCTCGGCGGCGTCGCCGTCCTCGGTGCCGGGATGACCGCCTTCTACATGACCCGGCTGATGATCATGACCTTCTTCGGCCGCCCCCGGTGGACCGACGGCGTCCACCCGCACGAGTCGCCGACCGTCATGACCGCGCCCATGGTGGTGCTGGCCGTCGGCTCGGTGGCCGCCGGGTTCCTGCTGGTCCAGGTCTTCCCGCTGGAGGGCTGGTTCGAGCCGGTGTTCGGCGAGCCGGCGGAGGCCGAGCACGTGGTCGCGCCGGCCGTCGTCGGGATCGTGGTCACCGCCGTGATGGCCCTCGGGGTGCTCGCCGCGTGGCTGTTCGTGGGCCGCCGGGAGGTGCCCGAGGTCGCCCCGGCCCGGGTCTCGCCGGTGGTGCGAGCCGCACGCCACGCGCTCTACGCCGACGCGGTCAACGAGTCGCTGTTCATGCGGCCGGGCCAGTGGCTGACCCGCGCGCTGGTGTGGGTGGACAACCGCGGGGTCGACGGCGCGGTGAACGGCCTGGCCGCCACGCTCGGCGGCTCGTCGTCGCGGCTGGGCCGGGCACAGACCGGCTTCGTCCGCTCCTACGCGCTCGGGATGCTCGGCGGCGCGGTCGTCGTGGCCGGGGCGCTGCTGGCGGTGACGGCCGGGTGAGCGGGCTGCGGTCCCAGGAGAGGACGACGGAGAACGTGAGGGCGACGGCGTGAGCGACTCCCTGCTGCTCGTGGCGATGATCGCGGTACCCGCGGTGGGTGCGGCGGTCGTCGCCGCACTGCCCCGTGACCGCACCCCGGTCGCCCGCCAGGTCGCCCTCGGGGTGAGCCTGGTCGTGCTGCTGCTCGCGGTGCTGGCCACCCTCGCGTTCGACCCCGACGGTGAGCGGTTCCAGCTGACCAGCTCCGTGCCGTGGATCCCCGGGTTCGGCGTCGACTTCGCCCTCGGCGTCGACGGCATCGCGCTGGTCATGCTGCTGCTGGTCGGCGTCCTGGTGCCGGTGGTGGTGCTCGCCTCGTGGGAGGACACCGCGCCGGCGCGGCGGTCGATGCGCACGTTCTTCGCCTGGCTGCTGCTGCTCGAGGCGTGCATGGTCGGCGTCTTCGCCGCCACCGACGTCTTCCTCTTCTACGTCTTCTTCGAGGCGATGCTCGTCCCGATGTACTTCATCGTGGGCAGCTTCGGCGGCCCGCGCCGGCAGTACGCCGCGGTGAAGTTCTTCCTCTACAGCCTGCTCGGCGGGCTGGTCATGCTCGCCGCGGTGATCGGGCTGTACGTGGTCAGCGCGTCGGCGGGGGAGGGGACCTTCGCCTTCGAGGCGCTGCGCGACCTCGAGATCGACCCCGACGTGCAGCGCCTGCTGTTCCTCGGCTTCTTCGTCGCCTTCGCCATCAAGGCGCCGCTGGTGCCGCTGCACACCTGGCTGCCCGACGCCGGTGCCGAGGCGCCGATCGGCGGGGCGGTGCTGCTCGTCGGCGTCCTCGACAAGGTCGGCACCTTCGGGTTCCTGCGCTACTGCCTGCCGCTGTTCCCCGAGGCCTCCCGCGAGTTCGCCCCGCTCGTGCTCGTGCTCGCCGTGGCCGGGGTGCTCTACGCGGCGCTGCTGGCGATGGGCCAGACCGACATGAAGCGGCTGGTCAGCTACACCTCGATCGCGCACTTCGGCTTCATCGCCCTGGGCGTGTTCGCATTCACCACCGAGGCGGCCACCGGCGCGGTGCTGTACATGGTCAACCACGGCATCGCCACCGGCCTGCTGTTCATCGTCGTCGGCATGCTCATCGCCCGCGGCGGCTCCCGGCTGGTCGGCGACTACGGCGGCGTGGCCAGCCGCGCCCCCAAGCTCGCCGGGGTGTTCCTCGTCGCGGGGCTGGCGTCGCTGGCCCTGCCGGGCACCAACAGCTTCGTCAGCGAGTTCCTCGTGCTGATCGGGTCGTTCCCCACCCGGCCGGTGTTCACGGTCCTGGCCACCGCGGGGATCATCCTCGCCGCGCTCTACGTCCTGCTGCTCTACCAACGGACGATGCACGGCCCGCCGCGCGGTGTGCTGTTCCCGGCCGATCCCGCCGTGGCCGACGCCGTCACCGACGGCCCCGCCGGTCACGGCGCGGCCGGCGGGCACGGGGCGACGGCTGCACCGGCGACCGCGACGGGGACGGCGACGCTCACCGCGCCCGCCCGCACCACCACGCTGCTGCGTGACCTCTCCCGCCGCGAGACGCTCGTCGTCGCCCCCCTGGTGGCGCTGATCCTGGTCCTCGGCTTCTACCCGCAGCCGCTGGTCCGGCTGATCGAGCCCGCCGTCGCGGCCACGATGAGCGACGTCGGCGCCGACCCGGCCGGGACCACCCCCGCCACGACCGAGGGGACCGACTGATGACGATCGAGGCGCCCGACCTGTCGCTGGCCGCGCTGGCGCCGCTGCTGTTCGTCTTCGGCGCCGCCTGCATCGGCGTCCTCGTGGAGGCCTTCGGCCCGCGCGACACCCGGCACCCGGTGCAGGTCGCCGTCGCGCTGGTCGGCACTCTCGGCGGGCTGGTCAGCACGCTGCTGCTCGCCGGCACCCGCGAGGTCACCGCCGGCGGCGCGCTCGCCGTCGACGGCCCCGGGCTGTTCCTGCAGGCCACGATCGTCGGGCTCGGCGCGCTGTCGCTGCTGCTGTTCGCCGAGCGCAACCTCGACCCCGCGCGCTCGGCGTTCGTCGTCTCCGCCGCGGTGCCCGCCGGCAGCACCCGCGACCGCGAGCTGCTCACCGTCCAGCGGGTGCAGACCGAGGTCTACCCGCTGGCCACGTTCGCCATCGGCGGGATGATGCTGTTCGTCACCGCCAACGACCTGCTGGTCATGTTCGTGGCGCTCGAGGTGCTCAGCCTGCCGCTCTACCTGATCAGCGGGCTCGCCCGCCGCCGGCGGCTGCTGTCGCAGGAGGCGGCGGTCAAGTACTTCCTGCTCGGCTCCTTCGCCTCGGCGTTCTTCCTCTACGGTCTGGCGCTGGTCTACGGCGCCACCGGCAGCGTCCGGCTGTCCGCGGTGCGCGAGTCCGTCGGCGCGGGGGAGGCCGGCACGCTGCTCGTCCTCGGCCTGGCGCTGCTCGTCGTCGGCCTGCTGTTCAAGGCCAGCGTCGCGCCCTTCCACACCTGGACGCCCGACGTCTACCAGGGCGCGCCCACCCCGGTCACCGCGTTCATGGCGGCCTGCACCAAGGTCGCGGCGTTCGGCGCCATCCTGCGGCTGCTCTACGTCGCGTTCGGCACCGAGGAGTGGACCTGGCGGCCGCTCGTCTACGGCGTCGCCATCGTCTCCATGGTCGTCGGTGCGGTGCTGGGCCTCACCCAGACCGACCTCAAGCGGATGCTGGCCTACTCCTCGGTGGCGCACGCCGGGTTCCTGCTCACCGGTGTCCTCGGGCTGCCGGCCACCGGTGACGCCGCCGGGTCGGGCCTGCCGGCCGTCATGTTCTACCTGCTCGCCTACGGGCTGACCACGCTCGGCGCGTTCGCCGTGCTCACCCTCGTGCGCAGCGGCGAGGGCGAGGCCACCCACCTGTCCCAGTGGGCGGGCCTCGCGCAGCGCTCCCCGCTGACCGCCGCGGTGATGAGCCTGTTCCTGCTCGCGCTCGCCGGGATCCCGCTCACCAGCGGCTTCACCGGCAAGTTCGCCGTCTTCCGCGCCGCCATCGAGGACGGCGCCTGGCCGCTGGCCCTGGTGGCGCTGCTGGCCAGCGCGGTGGCGGCGTTCTTCTACCTGCGGGTCATCGTGCTCATGTACTTCTCCGAGCCCGCGGTCGACGGCCCGACCGTCGGCGTGCCCGGACTGCCGACGACGATCGTGCTCGCGGTGACCGCCGCGGCCACCCTGGTCCTGGGCGTCGTGCCCGGGGCGGTGCTCGGTCTGGCCGATCGGGCGGCTATCTTCGTCGGTTGATGACCGGACCCCGTGCCGCCGTCGACGGGAGCGCCCCGGCCGAGGTCTGGCACCGCATCGCGACCCCCGCCTCCACGATGGGGCCCTGGCTGCCGTCGGGGCCCCTCGGGGACTCCCTGGCGGACGGCCTCGGCCGCGTGGAGGCCACCCTCGCCGCCGCGGTCACCAGCGAGCACCCCTTCGTCTCCGAGGCCGCCGGTCACCTCATGGCCGCCGGCGGCAAGCGGTTCCGGCCGATGCTGGCCCTGCTCGCCGCCCACCTCGGTGACGCCCAGGCACCCGAGGTGGTCCGGGCCGCCGTCGTCTGCGAGCTGACCCACCTGGCCACGCTGTACCACGACGACGTGATGGACGAGGCCGACGTCCGGCGTGGGGCGCAGAGCGCCAACAGCCGCTGGACCAACAGCGTGGCGATCCTGACCGGGGACTTCCTCTTCGCCCGCGCCTCGGACCTGCTGGCCGACCTGGGCCCGGAGGCGGTCCGGATCCAGGCACGCACCTTCGAGCGGCTGGTCACCGGGCAGATCCGGGAGACCGTCGGCGCGCGGCACGGCGAGGACCGGGTGGCGCACTACCTCGAGGTGCTGTCCGACAAGACCGGCTCGCTGGTGGCCACCTCGGCGCGCTTCGGCGCCTCCTTCGCCGGCGTCGACGCGGACCTGGTCGAGGCGCTGACCCGGTTCGGCGAGGAGGTCGGCGTGGCCTTCCAGCTCTCCGACGACCTGCTCGACATCGTCACCGACGGCGCCTCGGGGAAGTCGCCGGGCACCGACCTGCGCGAGGGCATCGCGACCCTGCCGGCGCTGATCGCCCTGGCCGGGGACGACCCCGCCGACGCGCGGCTGCGCGAGCTGGTGTCCCGCCCGCTGTCCGACGACGACGAGCACGCCGAGGCGCTGACCCTGCTCCGCGGCTCCGCGGCGCTCGAGCGCGCCGGTGAGGTGCTGCGCGAGTACGCCGACCGGGCGCGCACGTCGCTGTCCGGGGTGCCCGCCGGGGAGGTCCGCGAGGCGCTGTCGGCGCTGTGCGACTACGTGGTCACCCGCACCAGTTGACGAAGGACCCCCATGCCCCCCACCGCTCGCACGCTCGCAGCGGGACCCTGCATGGGGGCCGCGGCCCTGGCCTGCCTGCTGCTGGCCGGCTGCGGCTCCGCGCCCGGACGCCAGGGCGAGGAGGCCGCCGCCGAGGTGCCCGACGCCGCGGGGACGCCCGACGCCGCGGCGCCGTCCCCTGCCGTCCCGGCGCTCGAGGTCGAGACCGTCCTCGACGGCCTCGACCACCCGTGGGACGTCGCCCGCGCTCCCGACGGGACCCTGCTGGTCGACGAGCGCGGCGGTGGGCTGACTGCGGTCCTGCCCGACGGCACCGCCCGGCAGCTCGACGCCGATCTCTCCGACCTCTTCGCCGACGGCGAGACCGGCCTGATGGGCCTGGTGCTCAGCCCCACCTTCGCCGACGACCGCCGGCTCTACACCTGCCAGGGGGTCGAGGAGGACGGCGGCGCGGAGATCCAGGTGATCGCCTGGACGGTGGACGAGGCCTGGACCACCGCCACCCGCGTCGCCGACCCGCTGCTCGGCGGCATCCCGGTCAACGAGGCCACCGGCCGGCACGGCGGCTGCCGGGTGCGGTTCGACCCCTCCGGCGCGCTGCTGGTGGGCACCGGCGACACCGCCGATGGCCGCACCCCGCAGGAGCTCGGCACCCTGGCGGGCAAGGTGCTGCGCATCGACCCCGACACCGGCGGGCCGGCCGACGGCAACCCGTTCGCCGCCGACCCCGACCCCGCGACCCGGCTGGTGCTCAGCTACGGGCACCGCAACGTGCAGGGCATCGCGGTCCGGCCCGGGACCGGGCAGGTGTTCACCGTCGAGCAGGGCCCCGACCGCGACGACGAGGTGAACCTGTCGGTGCCGGGCGCCAACTACGGCTGGGACCCCGACGGCGCGGGCGGCCGCTACGACGAGAGCGTCCCGATGACCGACCCCGCCCTGCCCGGCGCCCGCGCCGCCGTCTGGTCCTCCGGCGACCCCACCATCGCCACCAGCGGCGCGGACTTCGTCAGCGGTCCCGCGTGGGGCGGCTACGACGGTGTGCTGTTCGTCGGCGTGCAGAAGGACACCGGCGTGCTGGGCCTGCGGCTCGACGACGCCGGCCGGCTGGTCGAGCAGTTCCGGCTCCCCGAGCTCGAGGACACCGTCGGGCGGGTGCGCTCCCCGGTGTCCGGCGCCGACGGCGCGCTGTACCTCACCACCGACAACGGCGAGGGCGACGACCGCCTGCTCCGGGTCACGCCGGTCCGGTGACGGTCCTGCTGGTCACCGGAGCCCAGGCCTCGGGGAAGTCGACGGTCGGGCGCGCGGTGGCCACGCGGGCGTCCCGGGGCGTCTTCCTCGACGGCGACACCTTCTGGCAGGCCGTCGTCTCCGGCCGCGCCGACATGGCCGACACCCCGTCCCCCGAGGCGGTCGCACAGCTCCACCTGCGGTACCGGGCGCTGGGCCGGGCGGCCCAGGTCTACGGCGAGGCCGGCTTCGCCACGGTCGTCGCCGACAACGTCTACGGCGACGACCTGCGGATCATCCGCGCGGCGGTCGCGCCGCTGCGCCTGCTCGCCGTCGCCCTCGTCCCGTCGCCCGAGACGATCGCGGCACGGGAGCGGGACCGGGGGTCGGGCGCGTACGCCGCCCGGTCGGGTCCCGGACGGTCGCTGCTCGACGCGGTGCGGGTCTTCGACGCGTGGGTGCGGGCGACGCCGGCCGACCTGCACCACGACTCGACCGACGAGACCCCCGACCAGACCGCGGCCGCGATCCACGCCTGGGCGCTGCGGGCCCGGTAGCTCAGCCGAGCCGTCGGCCGGTCACCCGGGCGGGGACCGGGACGTCCTCCGGGAGCAGGGGGTCGGGCTCGGGGTCACCGAGGACCGTGCGCACCGGCAGCACCCCGGCCCAGACCGGTGCCGCGAGGTCGCGCTCGTCGTCGGCGGGCGGGCCCGTGCGCACCTTGACGCTGGCCTCGGACAGGTCGAGGGCCAGCACCGCCGTTGCCGCCAGCTCCTTGCGGTCGGGCCGGCGGGTGGCCGCCCAGGAGCCCGGCGCCAGGTGCTCGGTGAGCGCCTCGAGCCCGAGCAGCCGCTCCTCGGGGTCGCTCACCACGCGGGCGGTCCCGTGCACGACGGCGCAGCGGTAGTTCATCGAGTGGTGGAACGCCGACCGGGCGTAGACCACCCCGTCGACGTGCGTGACCGTGAAGCAGACCGGCGTGCCCGTCGCCGCGGCGCGCAGGCTCGCTGCGCCGGTCGAGCCGTGCAGGTAGAGGGTGTCCCCCCGCCGTCCGTAGCCGGTGGGCAGCACGACGGGCGCGCCACCGACGACGATCCCCAGGTGGCCGACCAGGCCGGCGTCGAGGACGGCGTACAGCTCGGCGCGGTCGGTGCGGGCGCGCGCGGCACCCCGGCGGACGGTGCTGCGGGCCGTGGGCGACAGCGGCGGGGCAGGGGTCACCGCAGCAGACTGCGGGCACCACTGGCCTGCCGGAAGGGCCAGTACGCTGCCGTTCCGGCAGGCCAATCGGACGAGGGAGGGCGCCGCGTGCAGGTCCCGCCCGTGGTGCTCCACCGGGGGTCGGGGCGCCCGCTGGCCACGCAGCTGGCCGACGCGCTGCGCGCCGCGGCCGCCGACGGCGCCCTGCGCCCCGGCGACCGGCTGCCCTCCACCCGGGAGCTCGCCGCGGCCCTGCGGGTGAGCCGCACCGTCACCGCCGCGGCCTACGACCAGCTGGTCGCCGAGGGCTGGGCCGCCGGGCGCCGCGGCGCGGGCACGTTCGTGGTCGGCGCGGCGCCGTCCGGGCCGGCACTGCGCGAGACGCGGGCCGCGGCGCCGGCCGAGCGTCGACCGGCGGTCGACCTGCGCGCCGGGTCGCCCTGCCTGGAGGTGCTCGACCGGGCCGCGTGGCGACGGGCCTGGCGCGCGGCCGGCGACGTCCCGCCCGACGCCGCCCCCGACCCGGCCGGGGACCGGACCTTCCAGGCGGCGGTCACCGAGCACCTGCTGCGGCACCGGGGACTGCCGGTCGACCCGGCCGCGGTGCTCGCCACCGCGGGCACCTCCGCGGCGGTGGCGGAGGTGGCCCGGCTCCTCCCGCCCGGCAGCCGGGTCGGCGTCGAGGACCCCGGCTACCAGCGGGCGGTGGAGGCGCTGCGGTCGGCCGGGGCCGAGGTGGTGCCCTGCCCGGTCGACGACGACGGCCTGGTCGTCGACGTCGTGCCCGCGGGGCTGGCCGCCGTCTACTGCACCCCGGCCCACCAGTGGCCCCTCGGGCGTCGGATGTCGGCGGCGCGGCGGGTCGCGCTGGTCGCCCGGGCGCGGGCGGAGGGCTGGTGGGTCCTCGAGGACGACTACGACGGCGAGCTGCGCTACGACGTCGCGCCGCTGCCGCTGCTGGCCGCGCTCGGCCCCGACGTCGTGGTGCACCTCGGCACGAGCAGCAAGGTCGTGAGCCCGACGCTGGGTGTCGGGTGGGTGGTGGCGCCGCCGGCCCCGCGGGCGGACCTGCTGGCGCAGCGGACCGCGACCGGCACCCGGCCGGCCCGCGCGGGACAGCGCGTGCTCGCGGCCATGGCCGCCTCCGGTGACCTGTCCCGGCACCTGCGGCGGCTGCGCCGGGAGCTGTCCGAGCGGCGGGCCCTCGTGGTGCAGGCGCTGGCCGCGGCGGGCGTGGCCGTCACCGGGGACCCGGCGGGCGCGCACGTGCTGGTCCCGCTGCTGGACCGCGCGGCCGAGGAGGCGGTGGTCGCCGCCGCGGCCGCCCGCGGGCTCGCCGTCGACGGGCTGGCCCGGCACCGGACCGGCTCGGGGCCGCACGAGCCGGCCGCCGGTCTGGTCCTGGGCTTCGCCGCCCCGTCCCGCGCCGAGCTGACCGGGGTGCTCCCCGTCCTCGCCGGGGTGCTCGCGGATACGCGCCGGGCCCGCCTCCCCTGAGGGAGACGGGCCCGGCGGAGGCGCCTCAGGCGGAGACGGTCCAGGTGTCGTTGCCGGCCAGCAGCGCGTCGAGGTCGCCGGGGCCCTGCGTGCGGGCCTCCTCGAGCTGGTCGAGCATCATCCGGTCGTAGGTCGGCTTGCTGACCGAGCGGAAGACGCCCATCGGCGTGTAGCGCAGGTCCTGGCTCGACAGCCGCGACAGCGCGAACGCGTAGGACGGGTCCTCCCGCGTCGCGTCGTGGACGACGATCTCGCTGGCGTCGACCTGGTTGGTCTCGGCGATCCGCAGGCCCCCGAAGTCGTCGCGCACCACGCACGAGGCGCCGTCGGGACCGAACACCAGCGGCTCGCCGTGGCGCAGCGGGATCGTCCACATCGGGCCGGTCGACGGGTCCTTGAGCAGGTCGAAGGCGCCGTCGTTGAAGATGTTGCAGTTCTGGTAGATCTCCACCAGCGCGGTGCCCCGGTGCTCGGCGGCCTGCCGCAGCACCTCGGTGAGGCCCTTGCGGTCGGAGTCCATGGCCCGGCCCACGAAGGTGGCGTCGGCACCGAGGGCCAGCGAGACCGGGTTGAACGGGTGGTCCAGCGAGCCCATCGGGGTGGACTTGGTGACCTTGCCGACCTCGGACGTGGGGGAGTACTGGCCCTTGGTCAGCCCGTAGATCCGGTTGTTGAACAGCAGGATCGTCATGTCCACGTTGCGGCGCAGTGCGTGGATCAGGTGGTTGCCGCCGATCGACAGCGCGTCGCCGTCGCCGGTGACGACCCACACCGACAGGTCCGGCCGGGAGGCGGCCAGGCCGGTGGCGATCGCCGGGGCGCGGCCGTGGATCGAGTGCATCCCGTAGGTGTTCATGTAGTACGGGAAGCGCGAGGAGCAGCCGATGCCCGAGACGATGACCATGTCCTCGCGGGCGATGCCGAGGCTGGGCAGGAAGCTCTGGACCGCGTTGAGGATGACGTAGTCACCGCACCCCGGGCACCAGCGCACCTCCTGGTCGGTCTTCATGTCCTTGGCCTTGAGGGCGGTCTGCTTCTCGCCCTGGCCGGCCACGGAGTCGGCGATCGCCTGCTGGATGCGGTCGTCGATCGGCGTCCCCGGCATGCCGAGGTCGTGCACGTGCGGGGAGGTGGTCACTGCTGGCCTCCGGTGCTGGCAGTCGGAGCGGTGGAGTCGATGACGTCCTGGACCACCGCGGCGAGCTCGGCGGCCCGGAAGGGCAGCCCGCGCACCTGCGTGTGGCTCTGGACGTCGACGAGGTACCTGGCGCGGAGCAGCAGCGCGAGCTGCCCCATGTTCATCTCGGGGCAGACCACCCGGTCGTACCGGCCCAGGACCTCGCCGAGGTCGGCCGGCATCGGGTTGACGTGCCGCAGGTGGATCTGGGCGACCTTGCGGCCCGAGCGGCGGACCCGCCGGCAGGCGGCCCCGATCGGCCCGTAGGTGGAGCCCCAGCCGATGACCGCGACCCGCGCGTCGCCGTCGGGGTCGTCGACGTCGGTGGCCGGGATGTCGGCCGCGATGCCGTCGACCTTGGCCTGCCGCAGCCGGGTCATCAGGTCGTGGTTGGCCGGGTCGTAGGAGATGTTGCCGGTCCGGTCGGCCTTCTCCAGCCCGCCGACGCGGTGCTGCATGCCCGCGGTGCCCGGGACGGCCCACGGGCGGGCCAGCGTCTCGGGATCGCGCAGGTAGGGCAGGAACTCCGGCGTCCCGTCGGCGGCCGCGCCGTTGGGCTCGGTGGCGAACTCGACCCGCAGGTCGGGCAGCTCGTCGACGGCGGGGATGGCCCACGGCTCGGCGCCGTTGGCCAGGTAGCCGTCGGACAGCAGCATGACCGGCGTCCGGTACTTGAGCGCGATCCGCGCCGCCTCGAGCGCGGCGTCGAAGCAGTCGCCGGGGGAGCGGGGCGCGATCACCGGCAGCGGGGCCTCGCCGTTGCGGCCGAACATCGCCTGCAGCAGGTCCGACTGCTCGGTCTTGGTCGGCAGGCCGGTCGAGGGACCACCGCGCTGCACGTCGACGACGACCAGCGGCAGCTCGATCATCACCGCCAGGCCCAGCGCCTCGGACTTCAGCGAGACACCGGGGCCCGACGTCGTCGTGACGCCGAGCGCGCCGCCGAACGAGGCGCCCAGCGCGGCACCGATGCCGGCGATCTCGTCCTCGGCCTGGAACGTGCGCACGCCGAAGGACTTGTGCCGGGACAGCTCGTGGAGGATGTCCGACGCCGGGGTGATCGGGTACGCACCGAGGAACACCGGCAGGCCCGAGCGCTGCCCGGCGGTGACCAGCCCGAGGGCCAGCGCCTGGTTGCCGGAGATGTTGCGGTAACGGCCCGGGGCCATCGGCGCGGGCTTGATCTCGTAGGAGACCGCGAAGGCCTCCGTCGTCTCGCCGTAGTTGTAGCCGGCGCGGAAGGCCGCGATGTTGGCCGCGGCGATCTCGGGCTTGCGGCGGAACTGCCGCTCCAGGAAGCGGACCGTGCCCTCGGTGGGCCGGTGGTACATCCAGCTCAGCAGGCCGAGGGTGAACATGTTCTTGCTCCGCTCGGCCTCCTTCTTGCCGAGCCCGGAGTCGGCGAGCGCCTCGAGCGTCATGGACGTCAGCGGGACGGCGACGACCTGCCAGCCGTCGAGCGACCCGTCCTCGAGCGGGTTGGTCGCGTAGCCGACCTTCGCGAGGTTGCGCGGGGTGAACTCGTCGCTGTCGGCGATCACCAGGCCGCCGCCCGGGAGGTCGGCGAGGTTGGCCTTGAGGGCCGCGGGGTTCATCGCCACCAGGACGTCCGGGGCGTCGCCCGGCGTCATGATGTCGTGGTCGGCGAAGTGCAGCTGGAAGGAGCTGACGCCGGGCAGCGTCCCCGTCGGCGCGCGGATCTCGGCGGGGAAGTTGGGCAGCGTCGACAGGTCGTTGCCGAAGGACGCGGTCTCGCTGGTGAAGCGGTTGCCGGTCAGCTGCATGCCGTCACCGGAGTCGCCGGCCAGCCGGATGACGACCCGGTCGAGCTCGACGACGCTCTTGACGAGCCCACCGGGGGCCGAGCTGCCGGGCGTCGTGGACGGTTCGAGAGCAGTCATCAGGCGTGTTACCTCCAGCGGCCGAGGTTACGTGGCGGTGTGCCGGCTGGTTCCGTGACGCGGATCACGGACGGTAGCCGACGCGCCCGAGTACGGGGTCTCCTCAACGCAACCCCGGCCGGGCGGCAGGCATTCCGGACGGCGTCGTCCGTGAGGGGGGTCGCAGTCGGTGGCGGGGAACGGGGGTCGCCGTCGTTCCGTTCACGTGAGGTGCGGCGGTGGGGCAACGGGGTGCGGACCGCGCTCCTGCTGGGGGCGATGGCCGGCGTCGTCCTCGCCGTGGGCGGTCTCGTCGCGGGCCGGGCGGGACTGCTCGTCGCGCTGGTCGTGGCCCTCGGGGTCAACGGGTGGGCCTGGTACCGCTCCGACCGGCTGGCCCTGCGCGCCATGCGCGCCTTCCCGGTCACCGAGACCCAGGCACCGGGCCTCTACGCGATGGTCCGCGAGCTGGCCACGCAGGCGCGCCAGCCCATGCCGCGCCTCTACGTCAGCCCCACCGACCAGCCCAACGCCTTCGCCACCGGGCGCACGCCGCGCCGGGCCGCGGTCTGCTGCACCCAGGGTGTCCTCGAGCTGCTCGACCGCCGGCAGCTGCGCGCGGTGCTCGCCCACGAGCTCTCGCACGTCTACAACCGCGACGTCCTGATCGGGTCGGTCGCCGGCGCGCTGGCCGCCGTCGTCACCTACCTGGCGCACCTGGCCACGTTCAGCGCGCTGTTCGGCAACCGCGACGACGAGCGCGACGACGGCGCGGGCCTCCTCGGCACGCTGCTGCTGGTGCTGCTCGGCCCGCTGGCCGCCGTCCTGGTGCGGCTCGCGGTCAGCCGCAGCCGCGAGTACGAGGCCGATGCCGAGGGTGCCCGCCTCTCCGGTGACCCGCTGGCCCTCGCGAGCGCGCTGCGCCGGATCGGCGCGGGGGCGCAGGCCCGGCCGCTGCCGCCCGACGACCGGCTGGTGGCGCAGAGCCACCTCATGATCGCCCCGCCGTTCCGGCCGGTCGGGCTGGCGGCGCTGTTCGCCACGCACCCGCCGATGGCCGAGCGGATCGCCCGCCTGGAGCGGATGGCGCGGGAGGGCTGACGGCCGGCCGCTCAGGTGGCCACCGGGCGAGTCCCGAAGGTCTCGGCCAGGCGCCGGCCGATCAGCCGGCGGGCCTCGTGCGCGTCGTCGACCAGGCCGCCCAGCAGCACGAAGGGGTGCACGTGCCCGGTGAAGCACGTGTACTCCGTCGGGACGCCCGCCTCGGCCAGGGCCCGGGCGTAGGCGGCGCCCTCGTCGACCAGGGGGTCGCACCCGGCGGTGACCACGGTGGCCGGCGCCAGCCCGGTCAGGTCCTCGGCCATCGCCGGCGACAGCCGTGGATCGGACCGGTCGGCGTCGCCGCCGTAGACCGCCAGGAACCAGTCGATGTCGCGGTGGGTGAGGAAGTGGCCCGCCCCGTAGCTGCGGTAGCTGTCGGTCCGTCCGGTGCGGGCGTCGACGAGCGGGTACACGAGCACCTGGTGTGCCAGCGGCGGCCGGGCGTCGCGCAGCGCCTGCGCGATCCCGGCGGCGAGGTTGCCCCCGGCGCTGTCGCCGGCGACGGCGACCCGCGCGGGGTCGGTCCCGAGGCCGCTGCTGCCGTCGAGCAGGGCGCGGGTGACGGCGAGGCAGTCGTCGAACGCGGCGGGGAACGGGGCCTCCGGAGCCCTGCGGTAGTCGACCGACACGACGACGGCTCCGGAGTACCGGGCGATGTCGCGGCAGGTCGTGTCATGGGTGTCGAGGTCGCACAGCACCCACCCGCCGCCGTGGAAGTACGCCACCACCGGCAGCCCGTCGTCGTTGCTGGGGCGGTAGACCCGGACGGGCACGTCGCCGGCCGGACCGCGGAGCGTCGTGTCCCGCACGTCGGCCAGGTCGGCGCGCTCGCCGGTGAGGGGCACGACGGCGGTCAGCTGCGCCCGGTTCTCCTCCACCGTGCAGGCGTCCAGTGGCGGGGCGTCGGCGACCATGTCGAGGAAGGCCTGGGACTGGGGGTGGACCGGCATGGCCGGGACGCTAGGGATCCCGCGGACGCCGCTGGTACCCCCGGCCAGGGGTGGCGGACCGACCGCCCGGGCCCTCCGGGTCCGCGCTCAGGCCGCCCCGACGTGCGCCCAGACGTGCTTGCGGCCGTCGTCGAGGACCCAGCCGTGCGCGGGGCACAGCCGGGCGACGAGGTGCAGGCCCAGCCCCCCGCGGGCCGGGTCCCGGTCGTGAGCGGGCACGGGAGGGCGCTCGACGGCGGCGTCGGTCACGTCGACGGTCCAGCCGCCCCCCGTGGCCACGACGTGGACGAGGACCGGCGCCCGCCCGTGGCGCAGACCGTTGGAGGTCAGCTCCTCGTAGACGAGGAGCAGCTCGTCGACGTCCACGGGCGCACGGTGGCGGAGCCAGGCCGTGTCCACGGTCTCGTGGAGCTCGCCGCGACTCACCGTCAGGTCGATGGGTGTCCGCAGCGCGCGTCCCCAGACCAGGAGCGCCGGACCGGGGACGGGCGGGAGCGGCCGCTGGGTCCAGGACACGTGTTCCATGTGTGCACCCTCTGCTCGGGCTGTGTGGCGGCCCTGTGGGGCGGAGCCGCTCCACCGCGCGAGCGCTCTCCGACCGATGCCGTTCCGGATCCCGAGCGTAAGTCGGCGGCGCGGTCGGCCCTCGCTGGCGCCCGTCCGGCCCGGCCCGGCGTGACGGAACGGAACCGGCCTGATCCCGCGCGTGAGATGGCGGACGGGGGAGCGGGTGGGCCGGCGTCAGCCCTGGGTGGCGCCCGCCGGTCGCCACCCGGCGGGAGGGTCCTCGCCGACCAGCCCGTCCACGGCCTCGCGGAGCAGGTCGGCGTGGCCGGTGTGTCGCCCGTACTCCTCGACCAGGTCGCAGAGGAGCCGGCGCAGGCTGGCCCGGCGGTCCCCGTCGCCCATGGCGGTGAGCTGGTCCAGGCCGCCGTTCGCGAGGGTCGCCGCCAGCCGTGCCCGGGAGCGTTCGACCGCGCCGTCCCAGAGTGCGTACAGCTCCTCGGGGGGATCGTGCGCCGCGGAAGCGAACTCCCAGCCCTCGCCGTCCCAGTCGGCCACCCAGGGGCCGTCGGGCCGCCCACCGGCCAGCTTGGTGCTGCTGGTGACGTCCTCCACGACGGCCAGGTGCTTGAGCAGGCCGCCGAGGGTCAGCGAGGAGGCGCCGACGCGGACCTGCAGTCCCCGCGCGTCCAGTCCGTCGGCCTTCCAGCGGAACGTGGCGCGCAGGCGTTCCAGCGCGCCGGTCAGGTGCTCCAGCTCGGTGCCGGCGAGCGGTGGTTCCCAGGGGGTGTCGTCGGTGGGCACCGCGTCACCGTAGGGGCGCTGCGGCCGCCGGTCAGCGGTAGTTGTCGAACTGCAGGGCGACGTCGAGGTCCTTGCCGCGCAGCAGCTGCTGCACCGCCTGCAGGTCGTCGCGCTTCTTGCCGCTGACCCGCAGCTGGTCGCCCTGGATCTGCGCCTGCACGCCCT
Organism: Geodermatophilus sp. SYSU D00700; assembly: GCF_054050255.1. Taxonomy (NCBI): domain Bacteria; kingdom Bacillati; phylum Actinomycetota; class Actinomycetes; order Geodermatophilales; family Geodermatophilaceae; genus Geodermatophilus; species Geodermatophilus sp. SYSU D00700. The sequence continues at coordinate 111,974 of NZ_JBJGZA010000009.1, forward strand.
TGGGTCCCTCGTCGCGGATGATCTTGGCGATCTTCTTGGCGGTGTCGGACTCGATGCCCTGCTTGATGCGCGCGGACAGCTTGTATGCCTTGCCCGAGGCCTGCGGCTCGTCGGCGTCGAGCGCCTTGAGCGAGATGCCCCGCTTGACGAGCTTGTCCTTGAAGACGTCGAGGGCGGCGGTGACCCGCTCCTCGGTGTCGGCCTCGAGCAGGACGCCGTTCTCGCCCGCCCAGGAGATGCGGGCGTTGGTGCCGCGGAAGTCGAAGCGCTGGGAGAGCTCCTTGCCCGCCTGGTTGAGCGCGTTGTCGATCTCCTGGCGGTCGACCTTGCTCACCACGTCGAAGGACGAGTCGGCCATGTCTGCTCCTCACCTCCCGCGCGGGGGTGACCCGTGCGGGACCCGTCGGGGCCGTGCCGGCCCGTCTTGTACGCTCTCTCCCGTGGCACCACGGCGGGTTGCCCGAGTGGCCAATGGGAGCGGACTGTAAATCCGTCGGCTTAGCCTACGAAGGTTCGAATCCTTCACCCGCCACACCCACGGACAGCGGCCCCCGACCGGCAGGTCGGGGGCCGCTGTGCGTCCGGGCCGGCCCGGTCTCAGCCCAGCGTCGGCGCCCGCGCTCCGGCGACGGCGTCGACCTGCAGCGGCCGGCCGCCGAGGAACAGCCAGCCGAAGGCGATGTCCACCGAGCGCGCGCAGCGGACGGTCACCTCGGTGCCGTCGGTCTCGGCCGACCAGGTGTCGAGGGCGGTCCCGCCGTCGGCGAGGTGGTCGGCGACGGCGGCGCGGGCGGTCTCGGTGGTCAGCGGCAGGGCTGCGCCCACGCCCGCGGCGTAGACCCGCTCCTCGTCGGCCCGGTTGGCCGCGGCCAGTGCCGCGCCGTCGCAGGCCGCCTGCAGGTCCTGCTGCTCGAGGAAGGCGTCGGAGGCCGCGACCGCCCCGAGCGCCATGAACGCGGCCACCAGCCAGCAGACCAGCACGAAGGGCAGCGCGGAGCCGCGCTCCGGGCAGGTCCCCGTCGCCCGCTCGTCCGCCGTCCGCACGTCGCGCAGCGTAGGACCCCCTGCCTCCCGCGCAGCGGCTCTGTCCAGGAGGATCCGTCTCATGAGACACTCCGTTCACTCGTTTCGGTGACGGATTGCTTACTCACAGTGACTCACGGTGGCGACATAACGGTTCGTCACTCCATCGTGATCCTGCGTGCTTGCCTCGCCCGAGTGGCGGGCAGCAGGGTTCCGGGCGCGGTCCGTACACGAACGACGCTCTGCCCCCGCGCCTGGGTGACAGCCCGCAGTCCCAAGCTGTCCTTTCCATGCCTGAGGAGGCGTCATGAACGAGCGCGGTGCGCGTTGGGGTCGGGGTGCGCGGTGGGGTCGCGGTGCCCGTTGGGGCCGGGGCGCTCGCTGGGGACGCTGACGTCCTGAAGGAGGACGGCTCCGAGCCGTCCTCCGGGGTGGGCGATCGACTCGGTCGCCCACCCCGTGCGAGTGAGGCCGTTCTGCTGTCCCTGCTGTGTGGGATGGTCCGCTGTTAGCGTCAGCCCTCACTCGTCCCCTCGCAGAACCAGGTCGCCGTGGCCGAAGAGTCCCTCCCTGCGCCATCGCGCATGCGATCGTCGCTCCAGGGACCCTGGGGGCCCGCGGTCCCGGCGGCGGTGGTCGCCGTCCTCGCATTCGTCCTCGTGCTGTTGCCGAGGTCCGAGGCCTTTCCCGGGTGGATGGTCCTCGTGGTCACCGCCGCGTTCCTGGTGACCGAGACCTTCCCGCTGCAATTGGAGTTCCGACGGCAGACCTTCGAGTGGTCGGTCAACGAGCTCGCGCTGACGGTGGCACTGGTCACGATCGGTGGCCCCTGGGCTGCGCTGGCCCGGGTGGCCGCGCTCGGTGTCGTGCTGACCGGTCAGCGCTACAGCCTGGCCAAGTCGGTCTTCAACGTGGCCAGTGCCGTGACCGAGACCGCTGTCGCGGCCCTGGTCTACTCGGCCCTGTCCACCGGTGACGCCGGCGACCCGCAGACGTGGCTGGCCCTCCTGCTCGCAGTGGCCGCAGCTGACGTGGCCGGCGCTGTCCTCGTCGCCCTCGCGATCACGGTGACCGGGGGCTATCCCGGTCACGGCCTGTGGACCGAACTGCTCGTGCCCATCGGTGTCGTCGGTCCGCTCGCGGTCGCCGCCGGGCTGGTCGCCGTCCTGCTCGTGGACGCCAGTCCGTGGGCGTGGGTGCTGATCATCCCCGTCGTCCTCGCGGTCGTCGTGCTCTTCCGCCGGTTTGCCGGAGTCGCGCGCGAGAGCGCCAGCCTCGAGCGCGTGTACGAGTTCGCTCGCCGGATCGAGCAGATCTCCTCGGACGAGGACGGCCCGCGGCGCATCGCCGAGGCGGTCAAGGAGCTGCTCAACGCGGACAAGGTCGCGCTGTGGCTGCCGCCCTACCTCGACGAGGCGCCTCGCCTCGTCGTGGCCGGCGACGGCGGCGTCACGTGGTACGACGGGCCCGCCGACCCCGAGGACGTGCTCCGCCAGCGGGCCCTGACGCCCGGCTCGTCGGAGCCGGTGCTGGTGACCGCGGCCCGGGCGACCGCGGCCGAGACCGCCGCCCTGGCCCGCCGCGGCGCCCAGGAGGTCCTCGGTGCCCCGGTGGCGACCGCGGCCGGCGAACCGGGCTACCTCGAGGTGTGCGACCGGCGCAGCGACGTCGTGTCCTTCTCCGGCAGCGACCGCTCCGCGCTGGACTCGATGCTGACCCACGTCAACGCCGCGATCCGCCAGCAGCAGCTGCTGACCCAGATCCGCTACGACGCCGACCACGACCGCCTCACCGGCCTGCCCAACCGGCAGCGGCTGGCCGCCGAGATCGACCAGTTGCTGACGGCCGACCCGGTCGGCGCCCGCGCGGGGCTGGTGCTCGCCGCCCTGGACAACCACACCGAGATCGTCGACACCCTCGGCCACGCCGCCGCCGACGAGCTGCTGCTGGTGACCGCCGGGCTGCTGCGGGAGCACGCGCCGCCGGACGCCCTGGTGGCCCGCATGGAGGGCGGGCAGTTCGCCGTGCTGCTGCCGGGCCTGTCCCTGGCCGCCAGCGAGCGCGCCGCGCGCCGGCTGCGCGAGGCGACCTCCACCCGCGCCCGCGTCGCCGGCCTGGACCTCGAGGTCACGCTGACCATCGGCGTCGCCGCCGCGCCCGTGCACGGCACCGACGCGGGCTCCCTCATGCAGCGGGCCGACGTCGCCCTGCTCGCCGCCACCGACAGCTCCGGCGTGGCCAGCTACCACCAGGTCCTCGACCAGCAGAGCCTGCGCCGCCTGCAGCTGGGCACCGAGCTCGAGCAGGCGATGACCGACGGCCAGATCAGCGTGGTCTTCCAGCCGATCATCGACGCCCGCACCTCCGACATCGTCTCGGTGGAGACGCTGGTGCGCTGGGCCCACCCGCGCTTCGGTGCCATCCCGCCCGACGACTTTATCCACCTCGCCGAGCAGATCGGCCGCATCGGCGCGCTCACCGACCACGTGCTCGACCTGGCGCTGGCCCGCTGCCGCCGGTGGCTGGACCAGGACATCGGCCTGTCGGTCGCGGTGAACCTCTCGGCGCGCTGCCTGGCCGAGCCCGACCTGGTCGAGCGGGTGCAGCGGGCGCTGCGTCGGCACGGGGTCCCCGGCGAGCTGCTCATCCTCGAGCTCACCGAGGGCAGCGTGGTCGACGACTCGGTGCGCTCCAGCACCGTCCTCGCCGAGCTGCACGCGCTGGGCCTGCGGCTGTCGATGGACGACTTCGGCACCGGCTACTCGTCGCTGTCGCAGCTGCGGCAGCTGCCCATCGACGAGGTGAAGATCGACAAGTCCTTCGTGCTGGGCATGTCCACCAGCCAGGGCGAGTCGTTCATCGCCCGGTCGATCATCGAGCTGGCGCACAACCTGGGCCTGCGGGTCGTCGCCGAGGGCGTCGAGGACGAGCTCACCCGCAAGCTGCTCACCGAGATGGGCTGCGACAAGCTGCAGGGCTTCCTGGTCAGCCGGCCGCTGCCCGACGAGCGGCTGGAGAGCTGGCTGCTGGCCCGCACGGGCGTGCGCTCGGCGGCCCCCGGGGCCCAGCACCGCCGGCTGTTCGTCCGCGCGTGAGGCAGGCCTCCCTGCCCCCCCGCGGGGAGGCCGGAGGGCGTCGGGTATAGTCCTCGACGGCTCCTCGAGCACGCCCCTTTAGCTCAGTCGGCAGAGCGTCTCCATGGTAAGGAGAAGGTCTACGGTTCGATTCCGTAAAGGGGCTCCGACCCACCGGTCCAGTCGTGAGACCGGGCCGCGCGGTCTTCCCGGCGGTGTAGCTCAGCCAGGCAGAGCAAGCGGCTCATAATCGCTGTGTCACCGGTTCAAATCCGGTCACCGCTACTCCAGACGGACCCCGGGCCCCCGGGGTCCGTCGCCGTGTCGGCACCCGCCGGCACGGTCCCCCGGCCCGTGGCGGGCCGGTCCGCACAAGGCTAGGAGAGCCTCCATGGCAGCCACCGACGTCCGTCCGAAGATCACCCTGGCCTGCCAGGAGTGCAAGAACCGCAACTACATCACCCGCAAGAACCGGCGCAACGACCCCGACCGGCTCGAGCTGAAGAAGTACTGCCCCAAGGACAAGCGGCACACCGTCCACCGCGAGACCCGCTGACGCCGGTCCGCGACGGAGCAGGGAGGGCGGGAGTGGCGCTGGACGCAGGACTGGTCGGGCGCAGCTACCCGCCCTCCGCCGTCTACGAGGTCGGCCGCGCGAAGGTCGCCGAGTTCGCCGCCGCGGTCGGGGCGACCGACCCGGCGCACACCGATCCCGAGGCCGCGCGGGCGCTGGGCCACCCCGACGTCGTCGCCCCGCCCACCTTCGCCATCGTGGTCACCCTCGGCGCGGCCGACGTCGTGCTGGCCGACCCGGACGTGGCCCTCGACTACAGCCGGGTGGTGCACGGTGAGCAGCGCTTCACCCACCACCGCCCGATCCGGGCCGGCGACCGGCTGGTGAGCACCACCACGATCGAGGCGGTGCGCAGCGTGGCCGGCAACGACCTGCTGACCACCCGGGTCGACGTCGCCACCGAGGACGGCGAGGCCGTCTGCACCGCCACCTCGATGCTCGTGGCCCGGGGGACGGCGTGACCGCCCGCGTGCGCGCCGCGGACGTCGCCGTCGGCCTCGAGCTGCCCGAGCAGACCCACCGGGTGACCCGTGCGGACCTCGTCCGCTACGCCGGCGCCTCCGGCGACCTCAACCCGATCCACTGGAGCGACCGCGTCGCCACGGGCGTCGGGCTCCCCGGCGTCATCGCCCACGGCATGCTCACCATGGGCCTGGCCGCCCGCGCGGTGACCGACTGGGCCGGCGACCCCGCCGCCGTCGTCGAGTACCAGGTCCGCTTCGGCCGGCCGGTCGTCGTCCCCGACGACGACACCGGCGCCGAGGTCACCGTGCGCGGCCGGGTCGGCGCGGTCCTCGACGGCGGGCGGGTCCGCGTCGACCTCACGGTCACCAGCGGCGGCGAGAAGGTCCTCTCGCTGGCCCGCGCCACCGTCGCCCTGGCATGACCCTCCGGCGGGGGGCGCTGGCCGCGGCGGTCCTGCTGCTGTGCGGCTGCACCTCCTTCACCGAGACGCTCACCGCGCAGGAGGCCCCGGCGTCCACCGCACCGTCGGCCGAGCCCGGGGACGGCGGCGGGGACGGCGGGGCCGACGACGACGGTGCCCGCTGCCCGGCCGAGCGCGCCGAGCCCGACCCCGACCGCCCCGTCGTCGACCTGCAGTTCCGGCTCTCGGCCGACCTGCGCACGGTCACCGGCACCGAGACCGTCGTCTTCACCCCGGACGTCGCCACCGACGAGCTGGTCTTCCGGCTGGTGCCCAACGGCCCGGGCGCGGCGCAGCTCGGCAACCGGATCACCGTCGACGACGTCCGTGGCGACGACGTCGACCAGGCCGGGTACGAGGACGCCGGCGCGGAGGGCCCCGGCGGGCTCTACGTGCTCCAGCTCGACGGCGAGCTCGAGGCCGGCGAGGCCACCGAGGTGGAGCTGGACTTCACGCTGTCGCTGGGGGAGGGCGGCTTCGAGCGCCTCGGCACCACCGACGGCACCGCATGGTGGGCCAGTGGCTTCCCACTGCTGGCCTGGGAGCCCGGCGTGGGCTGGGCGCGCGACCCGTTCGTCGGGATCCTCGGCGAGACGGCGACCAGCCCGGTCGCCGACACCACGGTCACCGTCGACGCGCCCGAGGAGCTGACCGTGCTCATGACCGGCGCGCCGCAGGAGCCCTCCGCGGCCGACGGTGGCCGGCGCACCTGGACCTCCCGCGAGCCGGTGGCCCGCGACGTCAGCGTCGCCGTCGGTCCCTTCCGCACCGCCGCCCTCACGACGGCCGGTGGGGTGGAGGTCACCACCGGGGTCCTCGACGGCGCCGACGTCGGCCCCGGCGAGCTCGCCGACTGGACCGGCGAGGCCGTCACCGCCCTCGCCGACCGGTTCGGCGCCTTCCCCTACGCGACGCTCACCGTGCCGCTGCTGCCGATCGAGGGCGGCGGCATCGAGTACCCGAGCTCGATCCTCATGGCCGGTGCCGACCGCTCGGTGCTCGAGCACGAGGTCGCGCACATGTGGTTCTACGGGATGGTCGGCGGCTCGCAGTTCCGCGACCCGTGGCTGGACGAGGCGTTCGCCACCTACGCCGAGAGCGTCGACGGGCAGGTGGCGGACGAGGCCGTGGACCGCGCGCTGGCCGCCCCCGGGGACGTCGGTGCCGCGATGGACGAGTTCCCGGGGACCGCCGAGTACTTCGACGCCGTCTACGGCAAGGGCGCGGCCGCGCTGCTCGCCGCCCGCGAGGCCGCCGGCGCCGGGCCCTTCGACGCCGCGCTGCGCTGCTACGCGCAGCTCAACGCATGGACCATCGCCACGCCCGAGGACGTCGCGGCCGCCCTCGCCGACCTGCCGGCCGCCGTCGACGTGCTGGTGGCAACCGGTGCCCTCGACGAGGACGACCTCCCGGAGTGAGGCGTCGTCAGCCGGCGGACCCGAGGAGCCGCTGCAGCCGGCCGACTCCCTCGGCCAGGTCGTCGTCGCCCAGGGCGTAGGACATCCGCAGGTAGCCCGGCGTGCCGAACGCCTCGCCGGGGACCACGGCGACCTCGGCCTCCTCGAGGACGATCTCGGCCAGCTCGACGCTCGACGACGCCGTCCGGCCGTTGATCGGCCGCCCGAGCAGCGTCTTGACCGAGGGGTAGACGTAGAAGGCGCCCTGTGGCTCGGGGCAGGCGACCCCGGGGATCTCGCGCAGCATCGACACGATGGTCTTCCGGCGCCGGTCGAACGCCGTCCGCATCTCCTGCACCGCCGACAGGTCGCCGGTGAGCGCGGCCACGGCGGCGGCCTGGGACACGTTCGCGACGTTCGACGTCGCGTGCGACTGCAGGTTGGTGGCGGCCTTGACGACGTCGGCCGGGCCGACCATCCAGCCCACCCGCCAGCCGGTCATGGCGTAGGTCTTCGCCACCCCGTTGACGACCACGCAGCGGTCGGCCAGCTCGGGCACCACCACCGGCATCGACGGCGCCGTCACCCCGCCGTAGGTCAGGTGCTCGTAGATCTCGTCGGTGAGCACCCACAGCCCGGCCTCCAGGGCCCAGCGGCCGATGGCCTCGACCTGGTCGGGCGGGTACACCGCACCGGTCGGGTTGGACGGCGAGACGAACAGCAGCACCTTGGTGCGCGCGGTGCGGGCGGCCTCGAGCTGGTCCACCGACACCAGGTAGCCGCTCTCCTCGTCGGCGACCACGGGCACCGGCACCCCGCCGGCCAGCCGGATCGCCTCGGGGTAGGTGGTCCAGTACGGCGCGGGCACGAGCACCTCGTCCCCCGGGTCGAGCATCGCGGCGAAGGCCTCGTAGACGGCCTGCTTGCCGCCGTTGGTGACCAGCACCTGCGCCGGGGTGACGGCCAGCCCCGAGTCGCGCGCGGTCTTGGCGACGATGGCCTCCTTGAGGACCGGCAGCCCCCCGGCCGGGGTGTAGCGGTGCATCGCCGGCTGGCGGCAGGCGGCGACCGCGGCCTCGACCACGTAGTCCGGCGTCGGGAAGTCCGGTTCGCCGGCGCCGAAGCCGATGACCGGCTTGCCCGCCGCCTTGAGCGCCTTGGCCTTGGCGTCGACCGCGAGCGTCGCGGACTCGGTGATGGCCGCGATCCGCCGCGACACGCGGCGGTCGGCGGGGGAGAGGGCAGCGGTCCCCGACGGGGAGGCGGCGGTCATGTGCCCATCCTGCCGGAGGGGCCGGTGCCGGGGGCGCTCAGCCGCCAGGGGCAGGCGGCTGTGGGAAGGACCCATCGCCCCGCCGGGGCACGTCTCCGGAGCGCGGTCACGGACCGGTCCCGCGGTCCCGTACACTGGCAACCCTGGGGCGATCGACCCCGCCACCGGCGTGCCCCGGGCCTCCTGGGAACGGCGCGCCGACCGGCGGGACCGGCCGCCCCGGGCGAGCCCGGAACCACGCACGAGTCGGCACGGTCCCGGGCCCGAGGGGTGTAGCTCAACTGGCAGAGCAGCGGTCTCCAAAACCGCAGGCTGCAGGTTCAAGTCCTGTCACCCCTGCCCGTGCCGCCGGCCGACGCCGGCGGGCAGCACGACCCGGCACCGCCCCGTGTCCCGGCAGCGCCGGCCGCGGCCGGCGCCGTCCCGGAGCAGCACGGTCCGGGGAGCACGAGACCAGACGGCCGGCGACCAGCGGCCACCACCACGACGCGAGCGAGGCGCAGTGAGCGACGAGAAGCCGGGCCGCGGGGAGGACCCTCGCACCGCCTCGGACGCCGAGCTGACCGACGAGCAGCTCGACCGGGAGGCCCCGGGCGTCGACGACGCCGCCGAGCTCGAGGCCGCCGAGGACGAGATCGCCGCCGAGGCCGAGGCCGAGGAGCACAAGGTCGTCCCCGCCCCGGCCCGCCGCCGCGGCGGCCGGATCACCGCCGACGACGACGCGGACGACGAGCCCACCGCCGCGCGCACCCGGCGCCCCGCCGGTGAGCGCGCCGCCGCCCGCCCGGCCGGCCGCTCGGAGGGTGCCGGCACCCGGTCCCGCGCCGCGGCCCAGCGCGCCCGGGCCGACGAGGTCCGGCAGCGCCGCAACCTGCGCCGCTTCCTCCGCGAGGTCGTCGCCGAGCTGCGGAAGGTCATCTGGCCCGGCCGCCGCGAGCTGATCACCTACACCACGGTCGTCATCCTCTTCGTGGCCTTCATGGTGGCCCTGGTCGCGGGTCTGGACGTCCTCTTCGCGCAGGGCGTGCTCGCCGTCTTCGGCTGACCGTCCCCGCGCCCGCCCGACCCGAGAAGGAAGAGATCCCCGTGACCGACCCCCGCGAGCCCTTCGACACCGACAGCGACGTCGAGGCCATCGACCTCGACGACGAGCGGATCGACGTGCGCGGCAGCGTCGACCTCGAGACCGGTGCCGGCGAGACCGGCGCGGCCGAGGGCTCGGCCGACACCACCGACCAGGACACCGCGACCGGCGTGGCCGACGTGACCCCGCTGGTCGAGGGCGGCGGCCGCGACAGCCTGGTCGGCGACCCGCTGGCCGCGCCCGCCCCCGACCACGACCCGATCGTGACCGAGGCGCTGGCCGAGGCCGAGGCGGAGGACGAGGACCCGCGGGAGACGCTCAAGCGGACCCTGCGCACGCAGTTCGGCGACTGGTACGTCATCCACTCCTACGCGGGCTACGAGAACAAGGTGAAGACCAACCTCGAGTCCCGCATCCAGTCGCTGGACATGGAGGACTACATCTTCCAGATCGAGGTGCCCACCGAGGAGGTCACCGAGATCAAGAACGGCAAGCGCACCCAGGTCAACCGGAAGAAGCTGCCCGGCTACCTGCTCGTCCGGATGGACCTCAACGACGAGTCCTGGGGCGCGGTCCGCAACACCCCCGGCGTCACCGGTTTCGTCGGCGCCACCTCCCGGCCCTCGCCGCTGAGCATCGACGAGGTCGTCAACCTGCTGGTCCCCGACGCCCCGCCGCAGGCGGCCAAGGTCGCCGAGACCGCATCGCCGGCGGCGGCCGCCGCGCCGACCGCCGTCGTCGACTTCGAGATCGGCGAGTCGGTCACCGTCATGGACGGCCCGTTCGCCACCCTCCCGGCGACCATCAACGAGATCAACGCCGAGCAGCAGAAGCTGCAGGTGCTGGTCTCGATCTTCGGCCGGGAGACGCCGGTCGAGCTCTCGTTCACCCAGGTCGCCAAGATCTAGTCGGAGGACCCCCTCGCCCCCCACCCTTCGCGAGCTCAGGGTGGGAACCTGCGAGGGGGCCTTCCAGCCACCACCACGCACCACGCTCACGAAGAAGGAAGTCATGCCTCCCAGGAAGCGGTTGACCGCGGTCATCAAGCTCCAGATCAACGCCGGCGCGGCCACCCCCGCGCCGCCGGTGGGTCCGGCGCTGGGCCAGCACGGCGTCAACATCATGGAGTTCTGCAAGGCGTACAACGCCGCCACGGAGTCGCAGCGCGGCAACGTGATCCCGGTCGAGATCTCGGTCTACGAGGACCGCTCGTTCACCTTCGTCACCAAGACGCCGCCGGCCGCGCGCATGCTGCTCAAGGCCGCCGGTGTCGAGAAGGGCTCGGGCGAGCCGCACAAGACCAAGGTCGCCACGGTCACCCGTGACCAGGTCCGCGAGATCGCCCAGACCAAGATGGCCGACCTCAACGCCAACGACCTCGACCAGGCCGAGAAGATCATCGCCGGCACCGCCCGGTCGATGGGCATCACCGTCACCGGTTGATCGAGGACCCCGTCGCCCCCACCGCTCGCAGGCTCGCGGCGGGGCCCTGCGACGGGGCCGTTCCGGCACCCCGCTGGAAGACGCACGTCCCGGATGGCGTTACAAGCACCACAGCAACCGTGGGAGGGCCGCGCCAGGCCCGTGAACCACACGACTCCCCGAGCCGCAGGGCCGGGGGAGAGGACGCACCATGGCGAAGCACGGCAAGAAGTACCTCGAGGCGGCGGCCAAGGTCGACCGCGAGAAGCTCTACAGCCCGCTGCAGGCGGCGGGGCTGGCGAAGGACACCTCGCCGACCTCCTACGACGCCACCGTCGAGGTGGCCATGCGGCTGGGCGTCGACCCGCGCAAGGCCGACCAGATGGTCCGCGGCACGGTGAACCTGCCGCACGGCACCGGCAAGACCGCCCGCGTCATCGTCTTCGCGACCGGTGACAAGGCCGCCGAGGCCGAGGCCGCCGGCGCCGACGTCGTCGGCTCTGACGACCTGATCGCGCGCATCCAGGAGGGTTTCCTGGACTTCGACGCCGCCATCGCCACGCCCGACCAGATGGCCAAGGTCGGCCGGATCGCCCGCATCCTCGGCCCCCGCGGCCTGATGCCGAACCCGAAGACGGGCACCGTGACCCCCGACGTCACCAAGGCCGTCGCCGACATCAAGGGCGGGAAGATCAACTTCCGCGTCGACAAGCAGGCCAACCTGCACCTGGTGATCGGCAAGACCTCCTTCGACGACGCCAAGCTGGTCGAGAACTACGCCGCCGCCCTCGACGAGGTGCTGCGCGCCAAGCCGGCCGCGGCCAAGGGCCGGTACCTGAAGAAGGTCACCATCTCCACCACGATGGGCCCGGGCATCCCGGTCGACCCGAACCGCACCCGCAACCTGACGGTGGACGAGCCCACCGCCTGAGGGAGGACCTCGTCCTCCCCACCCTTCGCAGGCTCAGGGCGGGACCCGGGACGAGGCCGTTCCAGCACCTCGCCAGGAGGCCCCGCAGCGCACCCGCGCTGCGGGGCCTCCGCGCGTCTGCGAGGGACGTGCGTCGAGATCCCGTGATCTCGACCGGGGACGAGTGCCGGCGCGTGCGAGATCGCGTGATCTCGACCGGGCTGGGCTGCCCCGGGTGACGACGGCGACACGGGCGCTCCGTGGGCAGCGTGTACGCTGGGCGGCGTTCCCCCCACGACCGCTGGTCGTCGCACGTCCGCGTGCGATCGAAGGTCCCGGATCCCCGGGCGGCCCGCGCAGGAGGACGGTTCGATCGACGCGGTGCCCCGTGCCCGCGTCCCTCGCCCCGTGCGCCCTGCGCCGGGGCGTTCCTCGTCTCCGGGCCCGGATCGCCCGCTCCCGCACGACGCACGAGCGGTCGCCCGTCAGACGAGAGGAGGCCCATGCCCACGCAGGCGAAGGCCGCGGTGATCGACGAGATCACCGAGCGGTTCCAGCAGTCCAGCGCGGCCGTGCTCACCGAGTACCGCGGGCTCACCGTGTCGCAGCTGACCCAGCTGCGGCGTTCCCTCGGTGCGGGCAGCAGCTACGCCGTCGTCAAGAACACCCTGACGAAGCGGGCGGCGGACGAGGTCGGTCACCCCGACCTGGCCCCGCTGCTCAACGGCCCCACCGCGATCGCCTTCATCGAGGGTGACGTCGTCGAGGCCGCCAAGGCCATCCGCGACTTCGCGCGCGCCAACCCGCTGCTCGTCGTCAAGGGCGGCGTCGTCGAGGGCCGCACCGTCGGCCCCGCCGAGGTCACCGCCCTGGCCGACGTCGAGCCGCGCGAGGTGCTGCTGGCCAAGCTGGCCGGTGCGATGAAGGGCAACCTGACCAAGGCCGCCGGCCTGTTCCAGGCCCCGCTGTCGCAGGTCGCCCGCCTGGCCGCCGCGCTGCAGGAGAAGAAGCCCGCCGAGGGCGGCGACTCCACGGCCGACACCGCTGCCGCCGACACCGCTGCCGCCGACACCGCTGCTGCCGACACCCCCACCGACACCGCCGACACCGCGGACGCCGCGGCCGGCACCGACTGACCCCAGAAGGAGAGATCATGGCCAAGCTGTCCACCGCGGAGCTGCTCGACGCGTTCAAGGAGATGACGCTGCTCGAGCTGTCCGACTTCGTGAAGCAGTTCGAGGAGACCTTCGAGGTCACCGCTGCTGCCCCGGTCGCCGTCGCGGCCGCCCCGGCCGCCGGCGGTGCCGGCGACGGTGGCGCCCCCGCCGCCGAGGAGCAGGACGAGTTCGACGTCATCCTCGAGAGCGCCGGCGACAAGAAGATCCAGGTCATCAAGGAGGTGCGCGGCCTGACCTCGCTCGGCCTCAAGGAGGCCAAGGACCTGGTCGACGGCGCGCCGAAGCCGGTCCTGGAGAAGGTCGCCAAGGACGCTGCCGAGAAGGCCAAGGCCGCCCTCGAGGGCGCCGGCGCCACCGTCACCGTCAAGTGACCCGCGCCCGGCCGTGACCACGGCCGGCAGCACCGCACAGGGGCCGCTCTCCTCCGGGAGGGCGGCCCCTGTCGCGTCCGCGGGAGGGGGCCGACCGGCACCCCGCACGGGGATCCGGCGGCGTGGCGGAGACAAACCGGCCCCCCTGCTGGCATCATGACGACGCGGAACGCCGCCCGGACAGCCGGACGCCGTCCTTACCGGGAGTGTGGCGTGGGTCGCCCCCCACCCCCCGACGTGGACAGCCTGCGTCTGCAGGGGTAGGGTTCTCTGTTGCGCTGCCCCCTGACTGCCTGCCCGCCGAGCCGGGTCGCCTGGGGTGCCCGGGATCACCCGGGCGCCTGGTCGACCGCGCGGGCCGGACGCCGCGGACAGCCGCGCAGATACCGACGACGACCCAGGACGAACCCGCACCCACCGCCCGCACGTCGTGAGGTCCTTGGAAGGACGCATCTTGGCAGGCTCTCGCCCCACCAGCATCTCCCCCAGCACCACCGAGTCCGGCGGCTACGGCCAGCAGAACCAGACTCCCTCGGCCGGCCCGCGCACCGGTGAGGCCGACCAGCAGAAGATCCCCGGGGCGCCGCTCCGGGTCTCGTTCGCGAAGATCTCCGAGCCCCTCGAGGTGCCGGACCTGCTCGCCCTGCAGACCGCCTCCTTCGACTGGCTCGTCGGCAGCCCCGAGTGGCGGGCCACCCTCTCGCCGGAGGAGCAGGCCTCGGCCGTCGGCGGTCTGGCCGAGATCCTCGAGGAGATCTCGCCGATCGAGGACTTCAGCGGCTCGATGTCGCTGTCCTTCTCCAACCCGCGCTTCGAGGACGTCAAGGCGTCCCTCGAGGAGTGCAAGGACAAGGACATGACCTACGCGGCTCCGCTGTTCGTCACCGCGGAGTTCATGAACAACACCACCGGCGAGATCAAGAGCCAGACGGTGTTCATGGGCGACTTCCCGATCATGACGAACAAGGGCACGTTCGTCATCAACGGGACCGAGCGCGTCGTCGTCTCGCAGCTGGTCCGCAGCCCCGGCGTCTACTTCGACAAGACCCTGGACAAGACCTCCGACAAGGACGTCTTCAGCGCCAAGGTCATCCCCAGCCGCGGCGCGTGGCTGGAGTTCGACGTCGACAAGCGCGACACCGTCGGCGTCCGCATCGACCGCAAGCGCCGGCAGCCGGTGACCGTGCTGCTCAAGGCGCTGGGTTGGACCGAGGACCGGATCCGCGAGCACTTCCAGTGGTCGCCCACCGTCCTGGCCACCCTGGAGAAGGACCACATCGCCGGGCAGGACGAGGCGCTGCTCGACATCTACCGCAAGCTGCGGCCGGGCGAGCCGCCGACGCGGGAGAGCGCCCAGGCGCTGCTGGAGAACCTCTTCTTCAACCCCAAGCGCTACGACCTCGCCAAGGTCGGCCGCTACAAGGTCAACAAGAAGCTCGGCGTCGAGGTCCCGCAGGGCACCCTGACGCTGACCGAGGACGACATCGTCGCCACCATCGAGTACGTCGTGCGGCTGCACGCCGGCGAGCCCGACCACGGCGTCGACGACATCGACCACTTCGGCAACCGCCGCCTGCGCACCGTCGGCGAGCTGATCCAGAACCAGATCCGGGTCGGCCTCTCCCGCATGGAGCGCGTCGTCCGCGAGCGGATGACGACCCAGGACGTCGAGGCGATCACGCCGCAGACCCTGATCAACATCCGGCCGGTCGTCGCCTCCATCAAGGAGTTCTTCGGCACCAGCCAGCTCTCGCAGTTCATGGACCAGACCAACCCCCTCGCGGGCCTGACCCACAAGCGCCGCCTGTCGGCGCTGGGTCCGGGTGGTCTGTCCCGTGAGCGGGCCGGCATGGAGGTCCGCGACGTGCACCCGAGCCACTACGGCCGGATGTGCCCGATCGAGACCCCCGAGGGTCCGAACATCGGCCTGATCGGCTCGCTGTCGGCCTACGGCCGGGTCAACGCCTTCGGCTTCATCGAGACCCCCTACCGGCGGGTCCGGGACGGCGTCGTCACCGACACGATCGACTACCTGACCGCCGACGAGGAGGACCGCTTCGTCGTCGCCCAGGCCAACTCGCCGCTGGACGCCCAGGGCCGGTTCGCCGAGGAGCGCGTGCTGGTCCGCACCAAGGGCGGCGAGGTCGACTACCTGTCGCCCGAGCAGGTCGACTACATGGACGTCTCGCCGCGGCAGATGACCTCGGTCGCGACGGCGATGATCCCGTTCCTCGAGCACGACGACGCCAACCGCGCCCTGATGGGCGCGAACATGCAGCGTCAGGCCGTCCCGCTGCTGCGCAGCGAGGCGCCGCTGGTCGGCACCGGCATGGAGCTGCGTGCCGCCGTCGACGCCGGCGACGTCGTCGTGGCGGAGAAGGCCGGTGTCGTCGAGGACTCGACCGCCGACTACGTCACCGTCATGGCCGACGACGGCACCCGGCAGACCTACCGGCTGCTGAAGTTCCGCCGCTCGAACCAGGGCACCTCGATCAACCAGACCCCGATCGTCGAGGAGGGTCAGCGGGTCGAGGTCGGCCAGGTCATCGCCGACGGGCCGTGCACCGACCAGGGTGAGATGGCGCTGGGCAAGAACCTGCTCGTCGCCTTCATGCCGTGGGAGGGCCACAACTACGAGGACGCGATCATCCTGTCGCAGCGCCTCGTGCAGGACGACGTCCTGTCCTCGATCCACATCGAGGAGTTCGAGGTCGACGCCCGCGACACCAAGCTCGGTGCCGAGGAGATCACCCGGGACATCCCGAACGTCTCCGAGGAGGTCCTCGCCGACCTCGACGAGCGCGGCATCATCCGCATCGGCGCCGAGGTCGTCCCCGGCGACATCCTCGTCGGCAAGGTCACGCCCAAGGGCGAGACCGAGCTGACCCCCGAGGAGCGGCTGCTGCGGGCGATCTTCGGCGAGAAGGCCCGCGAGGTCCGCGACACGTCGCTGAAGGTCAAGCACGGTGAGTCCGGCAAGGTCATCGGCGTCCGCGTGTTCTCCCGCGAGGACGGCGACGAGCTGCCCGCCGGCGTCAACGAGCTGATCCGGGTCTACGTCGCCCAGATGCGCAAGATCTCCGACGGCGACAAGCTCGCCGGCCGCCACGGCAACAAGGGCGTCATCGCGAAGATCCTGCCGCAGGAGGACATGCCGTTCCTGCAGGACGGCACCCCGGTCGACATCGTGCTCAACCCGCTCGGCGTCCCGGGCCGGATGAACGTCGGCCAGGTGCTGGAGACCCACCTCGGGTGGATCGCCAAGTCCGGCTGGCAGGTCGAGGGCGACCCCGAGTGGGCCGTCAACCTGCCCGAGCAGGCGCGGCAGGCCGCCCCGGGCACCCGGACCGCGACGCCGGTCTTCGACGGTGCCCGCGAGGAGGAGATCATCGGCCTGCTCGGCTCGACGGTCCCCAACCGCGACGGCGACCGCATGGTGCAGGAGACCGGCAAGGCCCGGCTGTTCGACGGCCGGTCCGGGGAGCCCTTCCCCGAGCCGATCTCGGTGGGCTACGTCTACATCCTCAAGCTGCTGCACCTGGTCGACGACAAGATCCACGCCCGGTCGACCGGCCCCTACTCGATGATCACGCAGCAGCCGCTGGGTGGTAAGGCGCAGTTCGGTGGCCAGCGCTTCGGTGAGATGGAGTGCTGGGCGATGCAGGCCTACGGCGCGGCGTACGCGCTGCAGGAGCTGCTGACCATCAAGTCCGACGACATCCTCGGCCGCGTCAAGGTCTACGAGGCCATCGTCAAGGGCGAGAACATCCCCGAGCCGGGCATCCCCGAGTCGTTCAAGGTGTTGCTCAAGGAGCTGCAGTCGCTCTGCCTCAACGTCGAGGTGCTGTCCGGCGACGGGCAGGCGATCGAGCTGCGCGACACCGACGACGAGGTGTTCCGGGCCGCGGAGGAGCTGGGCATCGACCTGTCCCGCCGCGAGCCCTCCAGCGTCGAGGACGTGTGATCGGCCGCCGGCCGGCCCTCCGTGTGACGGGCCGGCCGGCGTCCCCCCAGCCAGACAGCTAGAAGTGCAGTAACGAGCCCCGGGAAAGGGGTCCACTCAGTGCTCGACGTCAACTTCTTCGACGAGCTCCGCATCGGTCTGGCCACCGGCGACGACATCCGCCAGTGGTCGCACGGTGAGGTGAAGAAGCCCGAGACCATCAACTACCGGACGCTGCGTCCGGAGAAGGACGGTCTCTTCTGCGAGAAGATCTTCGGTCCCACGCGGGACTGGGAGTGCTACTGCGGCAAGTACAAGCGCGTCCGCTTCAAGGGCATCATCTGTGAGCGCTGCGGCGTCGAGGTGACCCGGGCCAAGGTCCGCCGCGAGCGGATGGGCCACATCGAGCTGGCCGCGCCGGTCACCCACATCTGGTTCTTCAAGGGCGTCCCCTCGCGCCTGGGCTACCTGCTCGACCTGGCGCCCAAGGACCTCGAGAAGATCATCTACTTCGCCGCCTACCTGATCACCTCGGTCGACGACGAGGCGCGCCACCGCGACCTCCCGACCATCGAGGCCGAGATCAGCGCGGAGAAGCACAACCTCGAGAACCGGCGCGACGCCGACGTCGAGGCCCGTCAGCAGAAGCTCGAGGCCGACCTGGCCGAGCTCGAGGCGGAGGGCGCCAAGTCCGACGTCCGCCGCAAGGTGCGCGAGGGCGGCGAGCGCGAGATGCGCCAGCTGCGCGACCGCGCCCAGCGGGAGATCGACCGCCTCGAGGAGGTGCTCGACACCTTCCGCAAGCTCGAGGTCAAGCAGCTCATCGCCGACGAGGGTCTCTACCGCGAGCTGCGCGACCGCTTCGGCGAGTACTTCGAGGGCGGCATGGGTGCCGCGGCCCTGCAGAAGCTGCTGGCCGACTTCGACCTCGACGCCGAGGCCGCGTCGCTCCGCGACACCATCCGCAACGGCAAGGGCCAGCGCAAGCTGCGGGCCCTCAAGCGGCTCAAGGTTGTCGCGGCGTTCCAGCAGACGCGCAACTCGCCCATGGGCATGGTGCTCGACTGCGTCCCGGTCATCCCGCCGGACCTGCGCCCGATGGTGCAGCTCGACGGTGGCCGCTTCGCCACCAGCGACATGAACGACCTGTACCGCCGGGTCATCAACCGGAACAACCGGCTCAAGCGGCTGCTCGACCTCGGCGCGCCCGAGATCATCGTGAACAACGAGAAGCGGATGCTGCAGGAGTCCGTGGACGCGCTGTTCGACAACGGCCGCCGCGGCCGGCCGGTCACCGGCCCGGGCAACCGCCCCCTGAAGTCCCTGAGCGACCTGCTCAAGGGCAAGCAGGGCCGGTTCCGGCAGAACCTGCTCGGCAAGCGCGTCGACTACTCCGGCCGGTCGGTCATCGTCGTCGGCCCGCAGCTGAAGCTGCACCAGTGCGGCCTGCCCAAGCAGATGGCGCTGGAGCTGTTCAAGCCCTTCGTCATGAAGCGGCTGGTCGACCTCAACCACGCGCAGAACATCAAGTCCGCCAAGCGCATGGTCGAGCGGGCCCGTCCGGTGGTGTGGGACGTGCTCGAGGAGGTCATCACCGAGCACCCGGTCCTGCTGAACCGGGCGCCGACGCTGCACCGCCTGGGCATCCAGGCCTTCGAGCCGCAGCTGGTCGAGGGCAAGGCCATCCAGATCCACCCGCTGGTCTGCACCGCGTTCAACGCGGACTTCGACGGTGACCAGATGGCGGTGCACCTGCCGCTGTCGGCCGAGGCGCAGGCCGAGGCCCGCATCCTCATGCTGTCGAGCAACAACATCCTGAGCCCGGCCGACGGTCGCCCGATCACCGCGCCGACCCAGGACATGGTGCTCGGCCTGTACCACCTGACGACCCTGGTGCCGAGCCGGCACGAGGCCGACGGTGGCCGGCCGGCGGCCTTCGGGTCGACGGCCGAGGCGATCATGGCGTTCGACAAGGGCGCCCTGGGCCTGCAGGAGCGTGCGTTCATCCGCCTCGACGAGGTGTTCGGCGTCGACAACGGCAAGGTCAACCCCGCGTGGGAGCAGCCGGCCGACTGGGCTCCGGGTGCCCCGGCGCTGGTCGAGACCAGCCTGGGCCGCGTGCTGTTCAACGAGGCCCTGCCCGAGGACTACCGCTTCGTCAACTACCAGGTGCCGAAGAAGGAGCTCGGGGCGATCGTCAACGACCTCGCCGAGCGCTACCCCAAGGTGCAGGTCGCGGCGACGCTGGACGCCCTCAAGTCGGCCGGCTTCCGCTGGGCCACCCGCTCGGGTGTCACGATCGCCATCGACGACGTCGTGACCCCGCCGGCCAAGCAGGAGATCCTCGACCGGCACGAGAACGAGGCCCGTCAGATCGAGCGGCAGTACGAGCGCGGTGTCATCACCGACGCCGAGCGCCGCGGCGAGCTGATCGAGATCTGGACCCGCGCGCGGGCCGAGGTCAGCCAGGCGATGGTGGACAACTTCCCCACCACCAACCCGGTCTGGGTCATGGTCAACTCGGGCGCCCGAGGCAACATGATGCAGATCAGCCAGATCGCCGGCATGCGCGGTCTGGTGGCCAACCCGAAGGGCGAGATCATCCCGCGGCCGATCAAGGCCAACTTCCGGGAGGGTCTGTCCGTGCTGGAGTACTTCATCTCCACGCACGGTGCGCGCAAGGGCCTGGCCGACACCGCCCTGCGGACCGCGGACTCCGGGTACCTCACCCGGCGGCTGGTCGACGTCTCCCAGGACGTCATCATCCGCGAGGAGGACTGCGGCACCGAGCGCGGCGTCATCATGCCGATCGCCACGGTGGTCGACGGCGTCCTCACCCGGGACGCGCACGTCGAGACCAGCGTCTACGCCCGCTCGCTGGCCGCCGACGTGTCGGCCCAGGACGGCACGCTGGTCGCGCAGGCCGGTCAGGACCTCGGTGACGTGCTCATCGGCGAGCTGGTCGACGCCGGCATCGCCGAGGTCAAGGTCCGCTGCGTCCTGACCTGCGAGTCCCTGCTGGGCACCTGCGCGACCTGCTACGGCCGGTCGCTGGCCACCGGCAAGCTCGTCGACGTCGGCGAGGCGGTCGGCATCATCGCCGCCCAGTCGATCGGTGAGCCCGGCACCCAGCTGACGATGCGCACCTTCCACACCGGTGGTGTCGCGGGTGAGGACATCACCCACGGTCTGCCGCGTGTGGTGGAGCTCTTCGAGGCCCGTGTCCCCAAGGGCAAGGCCCCGATCGCCGAGCTGGCCGGCAACGTCCGGATCGAGGACGGCGAGCAGTTCCGCAAGCTGACGATCACCCCGGACGACGGCTCCGACGAGGTCGTCTACGACAAGCTGTCGCGCCGGTCGCGGCTGCGGGTCGAGGACGGCGCCCACGTCGAGGTCGGCGAGCAGCTCACCGAGGGTGCGGTGGACCCGCACGAGGTGCTGCGGATCATGGGCCCGCGCGAGGTGCAGCTGCACCTGGTCCGCGAGGTCCAGGAGGTCTACCGCAGCCAGGGCGTGTCGATCCACGACAAGCACATCGAGGTGATCATCCGCCAGATGCTCAAGCGGGTGACCATCATCGACTCGGGCGCCACGGAGTTCCTGCCCGGCGCGCTCGTCGAGCGGACGCTGTTCGAGACCGAGAACCGCCGTGTCGTCGCCGAGGGCGGCGAGCCGGCCTCGGCCCGTCCGGTGCTCATGGGCATCACCAAGGCCTCGCTCGCGACCGAGTCGTGGCTGTCGGCCGCCTCCTTCCAGGAGACGACCAAGGTGCTCACCGACGCCGCGATCCAGGGCAAGAGCGACAGCCTGCTCGGCCTCAAGGAGAACGTGATCATCGGCAAGCTGATCCCGGCGGGTACGGGCATCAGCCGCTACCGGAACATCACGGTCGAGCCGACCGAGGAGGCCCGTGCCGCCGTCTACACGATGGCCGGGTACGACGACGGGCAGTACTACAGCCCCGATGTCTTCGGCTCGGGCTCCGGCGAGGCCGTGCGCCTCGAGGAGTACGACTGGCGGGGCTGATCCCCGGTAGGACGTGAGGAGGGCCCGCAGATCGCGAGATCTGCGGGCCCTTCCGCGTGTGCGGGGCGTTGCGGGGATCAGGTGACCTGATCGTCGGGGGTCCTCCCTCACGGTGGGCGGTGTGGGTGGACGCGCCGGGGTGAGGGTGGACTACGTCGCCCACCCGTGGGCCCCCCCCCCGTCGCG